>JBBUCR010000192.1:0-1604 GCA_038057695.1 Patescibacteria group bacterium
TTCCAAGTGTAGGGTTGGGTGCGGTATCCCCCTTAATAAAGGGGGCTGCTTTGGGGGGTTGCTTCTCCTTGCAAAAAGGGGCTCGGAGGTTGTTCTTAAAATCTTTCGTCCTATACACCCCTGTCTCCTTCCACACCCGCTGCCATTTTTTTCTATCCTTTCGTGATTATATTGATTCATACGCGCTTCATAATTGACTTTTCTCTCATTATATGCGAAAAATGAAGATAGACAGGAGAAAGCACAAAAACAAAGAGAAAGGAATAGAGGTGAAAAATAGGCATTCTATGCAACAACGCTTGCGTGGCCGCCCTCCGCTTCCATTTCGCGAGACAGTCCCCGGAAGGATTCATAGTAAACTTGGTTCGTTAAACTCAATCATCTGGCGATTGAGATTCGGCGGTGAAAATAGACGCGAGTTGCTTCAAAGCGCCGGAGTTAACTTAGGGGCAATCAGTAGACAGCGAGACAGTCAGATCATCAAGTCAATCTTCGAACATGCGGGAAAACGAAGTCGTCTGTCCCACTCTCACCATCCTCAATGGCGCCTCGCGAGATTTCTCAGGGGGCTTGACGGATTCCAGGACGAGCAAAAAATTAACTCTCTCGCTCGACGGCTGGTGAACCAAGGCTGGGTTAACAAAATGACTGGGCGCGCCGGTTCGTTTAAGATGCTGATCGCGCAAATTGGTATTCCGCGCAAATCAGAGGATCATCTGAGGCGACTGCTTCAAGACAGCGCTATTAAAATCCCCAAAGCGAAAAGAACCGTAACACTGCGTTGCAGAATCTGTCGCCAGGTTTTCACTCGGTCTGTATACTACGAACGACGATTTGCAAGCAGTCGGAAAAAAGGACCGCTCTGTGGAATCAAACATTTGTAAGCCCAAGCGGCTTTCCACTTTACGCAAACGCCGTCTGCAACATTGCGGATGGCGTTTTTTGTTACAAATGTACGCGCCCCCCCGCTTTTGATTTCTCAAGGTTCAACCTTAAATCAGGAAAAAGGTTGAACCTTAATCCCTGAAATCAAAAGTGGAAGACATCCTTTTGTGGGCTTGACAAATGAAGCAATGAGATTTAGTATTCGATTCAGAAATTCCGAATCGGAAGATTCATACGAACAAACAAGAACTTCACAAAACGGAATGAAAAATGAATACTGAACATAGCCCTGGCAAATACCGAGTTAACTGGCGTTTTATTTCTCTTTTAATCTTCTGTTTTGGTCTCGTCATGTTTTTTGACGCTCTGTCTCGTACCGCAGATCGAAAAGCGAGAAGAGAAATCGCGCAGCGCGAAGCAGAACACGACGAACAACTCAAAAACGCGCGGGGCATCCCCGCAACGGTAGATGACCTCCGAGACGGAACGGTTTATTGCGTCTCCGCCACAGTCAACAATGCTTGGGCCGATGGAGAAATTGAACATTTCGCAGTACTACACGCGGTTATGGTGATAAACCACGAAGACTTCCGCCACTCCCGGGAAGAACGGCTGTTTCAATTCCCGTTTCCGCTTGAGCCGAATAAGTACTATCAGTTTTTTAGGTCAGGGAGCGGAAAAATCACTCGCGCGGAAGAGTATCCGCCGCCAAACTCTTA
>JBBUCR010000192.1:1614-3404 GCA_038057695.1 Patescibacteria group bacterium
CGCCACTCGCGGAAAGAACGGTTATTTCAACTTCTGTTCCCCCTTGAGCCGAATAAGTACTATCAGTTTTTCAAATCAGGTGAATCCGGGAAAATCGCGCGTGCTGAAGAGCATCCGCCGCCAAACTCTTAATAATTCTACCGTTTCTGTCGCCGCGAACGAGGAATCGTTCGCGGCTAATTTTTTGTCTGCGTTAAAAATAAAAAACTAAGGATTAAGGATTTTTGTCTTCACCGGATACAATTCCGGGTCAATCTTGCGGTCAAAGCAGAACCTTCCCTTTTCATGCTCCCAAGTGTCCGCAATTCCTCCAACTCCGCCGTAACTGTCATAAATGCTCATCGGTTTTGTCGCGTATATTCCACCGCCATAACCATATTCGCCGCGGCCTTGCAATTTTTCGTTATCGCCAATGGTGGAACGATTGAATGTGGCGCAGAGCTGGAATGACATTCCCTCACCCAAAATATATTCATACGGTAATCCATCAGGGTCGCTCGGCGCGCGATAACCGCTGATTGAATCCTCCAAATCCGCCATTACCTTTGGAAGACCCCCTTTCTGTTGCCAAAAATTCACAATCTGCCACTGAATGGATTGCAAATCAGAAACCTTGCGGTCGTCAAACCGTTTCGCTCGCGCGGTCATGGGCGAACCCATAATCGCGAATCCGCCGACAAGCGACGCCAAAACCAGCAACCCAGCGACCGACGCGAAAAGTTTTCCTCGCCCGCCGAGCGCGCCGTCTTCTCGTCTCAAATCATACAAGTAGTAGCCAAAAATTCCGCCGGCAACCACGATAACCGACAAAACCTTCAGCGCGAAACGGCTGGTGATTTCTCCGGAAAGAAAGGTCTGCACCAACACCACCAAATCAACAATGACCGCGACGCCCGCCACAAAAAGCGTGAGATACAAAAGCCATTTGCGAATTGGCAGTTCCCGTTTTGCCGGCTCCGACTCGTAACCCTTCGCCAAAAACCACGACAAAAGAAGATATAACGGAAAGATAATAATGAGCGTCGCGACCGCGAGTCGTATGCCGTATGAATACGGGTCGCCGTAGCCAGCTAGCGCGTCCGGAAACGCGTAATTAATCGTCTGAAATAAAAGATTGAGAAGCGAGATGGCGGAGACATACAAAGCAACCACCACTCCGAGATGGAGAAAAAAATCTTTCGGCGAAGTGCGGGCTTTTGGAAAAATGGCCCCGTTCCCGTCTCCGCTATTTATCGCGTTGTTATCCATAGTTAGTAAATTATTTAGCTGATATGTTGGTATTATACACTTTTCTTAAATTGTGGAAATACACACATTGAAAGAGGGAACGACTGGTTATAATTCGTTTATCGCTTAACGCCAGTGGTAATTTATTGGCGGAAGTTTCCAGGTCATAAAAAAGGCCACTCGGAGAAATTCCGAACGACCTTACTCGCTTATTAAACCGCCTGAAGTCAACTTTCCAAACCTGTGGCGAAGTTTGTGCAGAGCATTCTCCTGAATCTGGCGAATGCGCTCGCGAGTCACTCCATATTTCTGTCCCACTTCCTCAAGCGTCTGTTCTTCTCCATTGCCAAACCCGAAGCGCAATTTAATTATGTCTTTCTCCCGGAGCGTCAGTTCTTCAAGGAGATTTATCAGGTGGTTATGCAATGTCGCTCGATCAGCTGATTCGCTCGGGTTCGGCGACCTATCGTCAGCAATCATTTCGTGTGAGCTTTTTTCGCCTGCCGTATCGCCAGTTTGGCGAAACCGTTTTGAGAGACGAATGACCTCCTGGTGAGACAATA
>JBBUCR010000193.1:0-5408 GCA_038057695.1 Patescibacteria group bacterium
GGATTTCGGCGATACCGTAACGGTTGATGAGGTCGTCCACGAGCGCGGCCATTGACTTGCGCTCCATTTCTTTATTGATGAACGCGTAGTCGTTCGGGAGCACCGAGTTGAAGAGGAGACGTCCGACGGTTGTTTCAAACACCTTGCCTCCGAAGGCTTTATACTTTTCCTGGTCGGTCGCGAGCACTTTGATTTTCGCGCGGAAATCCACAGCGCCGAAATCCCACGCGGTGATGGCGTTATTGGGACGAGCGAACATCTTGCTTTCGCCCTTCGCCCCGGGAAAGACCTTGGTCATCCACCAGCATCCGAGCACGATGTCCAACATTTTTCCGGAGACAATCGGGTCTCCCGAACCGGGCTTCAAAATGTTTTTGTGCGCGGCCATAATTTCACTCGCTTCAAGCTGTGCTTCTTCAGAGAGCGGAACGTGCACGGCCATCTGGTCGCCGTCGAAGTCGGCGTTGAAGGCAGTACAGACGAGCGGGTGGACCTGAATGGCGTTTCCTTCAATGAGTACCGGCTGGAACGCCTGAATACCGAGGCGGTGCAGAGTAGGGGCGCGGTTCAGAAGTACGTATTTGTTCTTGATGACGTCTTCCAAAATCGCCCAGACTTCCGGCACGCCTTCTTCAATGAGGCGTCCCGCTCCGCGGATGTTGAACGCGAGCTCCTTCTGGAGGAGTTTTGAAATAACGAACGGGCGGAAAAGTTCAAGCGCCATATGCTTCGGAAGACCGCACTGGTGGAGTTTGAGCTCCGGACCGACGATGATGACACTGCGGCCCGAATAGTCCACGCGCTTCCCGAGGAGGTTCTGGCGAAAGAGTCCGCGCTTGCCTTTGAGGTTGTCGGAAAGCGACTTCAACGGCCGGCGTTGTGAAGCGGTGAGCGCTCCTGCGGCTCCCGCGCTGTGGCGGATGGAATTATCAATAAGACTGTCAACGGCTTCCTGCAAAATTCTTTTTTCGTTGCGCAAGATAACGTCCGGCGCGCTGATTTCCTTGAGTTTGCGGAGGCGGTTATTGCGATTAATGACGCGGCGGTAGAGGTCGTTCACGTCCGAAGTCGCGTAGCGACCTCCGTCAAGCGGAACCATCGGGCGGAGTGCCGGAGGAATAACAGGGATGCGGGTAAGGAACATCCATTCAGGGCGGATATCCGCCGAAATCATGGAGCGGACAAGGCTAAGCCTTTTGTTTATGCGGTCGCGTGCCACCGAGCTTGCCTTCTCAATGTCCGCTTCAAGAGATTTGCGAAGCGTATCCAGATTAAGCACTGCAAGAAGCGAATAAATCGCCTCCGCGCCGACACCCGCTTCAAACAACGTCCCGTATTTGAGGGAAAAAGAGTGGTATTGCACCTCGTCGAGCACCGCTCCCTGCACAATGTCTTCTATCTCGCGCTTGGTTGCAAGGTACCGCTCTTTCAGTGCATCACGGTCCTTGTCGGTTGTGAGCGCTTTTACCTTTGTCTTATATTCATTTTCAAGTTCGCGGAGGAGCCGCGCGCGCTCTTCCGGCATCGCCTTCGTGATGAGATAACCCGCGAAGTAAATAACTTTTTCAAGGTCGCCGCTCGGCATCCCCAGCAGGAGCCCGAGACGCGACGGCATGCTCCGGAGAAACCAAATATGCGATACGGGAGTGGAAAGTTCAATGTGACCCATTCGCTCGCGACGGACGATTGAGCGCGTCAGTTCCACCCCGCATTTCTCACAGACGATGCCCTTGTAGCGGACTCCGCGGTATTTCCCGCAATAACATTCATAGTCGCGGTCGGGACCGAAGATGCGTTCGTCAAAGAGACCGTTCTTTTCGCTTCGTTGCGTGCGGTAGTTGATGGTTTCCGGCTTCGTGACTTCGCCGAACGACCACTCTTTGATATCGTCGGGAGACGCGAGCTTGAGGAATACCGAGTCAAAGTCGTTGATGTTTGAGATGGTTTTTGATTTCATAAATGTAAAACTAATCTGCGAATGAACGAATGCAACAAATACCTGCAAATTAAGAAGTCTGATTGGTAGGTATTGGTAGATTAGTGATTAGTTGATTAGTTTTAACGGCTTCGTTCACGTCTTCGTTCGTACGTGGTCGACCTCTTTTGCGGCGCTTCAATTCCCGTTTCCCCTTCCTTAGTGAGTTCAATATCAAGCGCGAGCCCGCGGAGCGTGTTGAGAAGCACGCTAAACGAGGCCGGCGCGTTCATCTGCCCGATACGTTGCCCTTTCACAATGGCGTCAAAGGCGGCACTGCGTCCCAGTATGTCATCCGATTTAATGGTGAGCATCTCTCGCAAGGTATACGCCGCTCCGTGGCCGAGAAGCGCCCAAACTTCCATTTCACCAAAACGCTGTCCGCCGCCCTGCGCCTTGCCGCCAAGGGGTTGCTGGGTGATGAGTGAGTATGGACCGATGGAACGCATATGAATCTTGTCCTCAACCATGTGGTGGAGCTTCATGATGTATATGTATCCGACCGCGATGTCTTGGCTGAAACTCTCGCCGGTCCGCCCGTCGTAGAGTTTCATCTTTCCCGAAGGAGCTACGCCCGCCTTTATGAGTTCCTCCTTGACTTCCGTGTCAGTCGCTCCCGCGAATGGAGGGACGATGGCCTGATATCCGAGGCGTTCTGCGGCGAGTCCCAGGTGCAATTCCAGGATTTGTCCAAGGTTCATACGGGAAGGCACGCCAAGCGGGGTCAAAATCATATCCACAGGACGTCCGTCCACCATGTACGGCATATCTTCCTCAGGGAGTACTTTTGAAATAACGCCTTTGTTTCCGTGGCGTCCCGCGAGTTTGTCCCCGACGGAAGCGGCGCGCAGTTCAGCAACCTCAATATGAATGCGCTTGATGATGCCTGATTCAAGTTTGTCGCCCTTCTCTCGCGAGAATACTTTGACGCCGATAATACGACCGCGCTTGCCGTTTTCCATTCGTTTTGACGTATCCTTGACGTCGCGCGCCTTTTCGCCGAAGAGACTGCGGAGCAAGCGCTCTTCCGGCGTGAGCTGGGTTTCTCCCTTCGGAGTGATTTTGCCGACGAGAATATCGCCCGGACGCACTTCCGCTCCGATGCGCACGACACCGTCTTCGTCCAAGTTCTTCAGCTTGCTTTCGCCGACGTTGGGAATATCGTGGGTCGTGATTTCGGGGCCGAGTTTGGTATCGCGGACGTTTACAACGAATTCCTCAATGTGTACCGAAGTAAACCGGCTGTCTTTGACGAGGCGTTCCGAAATAATGATGGCGTCTTCGTAGTTGGACCCGGACCAAGACATAAACGCGATGAGGACGTTCTGTCCGAGGGCCATCTGGCCGCGGTCGCTGGATGAAGTATCGGCAAGCACGTCGCCGCGCTTCACTTTATCCCCGAGCGAAACGCTGGGGCGCTGGTGGAACGAGGTAAATCCGTTGGTCCGCGAGAAATTAACGAGCGGGTATTCAGTTTCCTTCCCCTTTGCGTTCTTAAGAACGATATGACGCGCATCCACATGGCAGACGTACCCGTCTTCTTCGGCGATAATAAGCCGTCCAGTATCTCGCGCGGCGGTCTCTTCAATACCTGTCGCGACAAGCGGAGCCTCCGGCGTAAGGCACGGGGTCGCTTGTTTTTGCATATTGGAACCCATAAGCGCGCGATTCGCGTCGTCGTGGTTAAGAAATGGAATCATGGATGTCGCCACGGAAAAAGCTTGATTGGTCGCGACGTCAATATAGTCCACCTCTTCGCGCTTCACGAGTTCGGGCTTTCCGTTGAGGCGCACTTCCACTTCCTCCGCGAGAATGGCGCCGTCTGCATCGTATGCCGTGGCGGCGTGCGCTATTTTGAAATTTTCTTCTTCAAGCGCGTTGAGGTACTGCACTTCTTTCGTTATTTTGCCGCTCTGCACTTTCGCGTAGGGTGTTTCAATCATGCCGAAGTTATTCAAACGGGCGTATGTTGAAAGACGGAGAATAAGCCCGATGTTCGGTCCTTCGGGGGTATGGATGGGACACAGTCTGCCGTAGTGGGACGGATGCACGTCGCGGACTTCAAAACCGGCGCGTTCACGCGTGAGGCCTCCGGGACCGAGCGCCGAGAGCGTGCGCAAATGTTCCAGTTCAGAGAGAATATTCTCCTGCTGCATAAATTGCGAAAGCTGGTTCGTGGTGAAAAATTCCTTGATGCGCGCTTGCAGGGGTTTGGGGGAAATGAAGTTGACCGGAAGCGTGACATCCGATTCCACGGTGGACATTCGGTCTTGTACGTTGCGCTTAATCTGCGCCATACCGACGCGGATTTTCTGCTGGAAGAGTTCGCCGACGAACCGGACGCGGCGGGAACCGAGGTGGTCAATATCGTCTTCCGCGGCGTCCACGGTGTTATTGAGCGTAACGACATGTATGACGATGGTGACGAGGTCGTCAAGCGAGATGGTCCGGCGGTCCATTTCCTTTTCGTCCATTGATTTGCCGAAGCGCTTGTTAAAGCGGAAACGCCCTACTTTGGAAAGGTCATAGCGTTCCTGCTCAAAAATAGAATTGATGAATTCTTTCGCGTTTTCCACGCTACCGATTTCCCCGTCGCGAAGGCGCTTGTGGATTTCCACGTATGCCTCGTCGGTGCTTTTCGCGTGGTCTTTGGCAAACGTCGCCTTAAGATGCGCGCCCGCATGAGGACTCTCTTTGAAGAGGTCAAAGATTTCTTTCTCTCCGAAGGCGTCTTGCCCGCGTGAATTTTTCTCCAAAGAATTCTTTCGGGCGAGAATACGGAGAAGTGAGGTAACGCCAAACTTGCGTTTGCGGTCAATACGGACGTAGATGGCGCCGTCAGCGTCGGTTTCGATTTCAATCCATGCGCCGCGAGCGGGAATAATTTTCGCGCCGAAGTATTTCCGCCCCCTGATTTCATCAGCCGTGAAGAATACACCGAAACTTCGCGCAAGCTGGGGTACAATCACGCGCTCAATGCCCGAGATAATAAACGTACCGTGTTTTGTTTGAAGCGGAAAATCCGTCATGAAAATCTCCTGCTCTTTCACACTTCCGACAATTTTGTTCTTGAGACGCACCGTCACCTTGAGCGGTGCTTCGTAGGAGAGCTTGTTGTTCTTGGCATAAAACTCGTCGTATTTCGGCTCCTGCAATTTGAAGCCGGTAAAATCCAATTCAAATTTCTTGCCGGAATAATCCTTAATGGAGGAAAATTCCGAAAACACTTCTTTGAGCCCAGTTTCAATGAGCCATTTGAACGATTCAACTTGGGGTTCAACGAGATTCGGAAGTGTCGTAAGCGGAACCTTATAGGCTCCGAAGTGCTTCTGGGGCCGTGCTTGTGCGCTTGACGCATATTCTCTGCTCATGATTGATTTTTAAAGACTGATAATGAGTTTCTAAAAATCTTCACCCAGCACTATTTTTATTG
>JBBUCR010000194.1:0-1240 GCA_038057695.1 Patescibacteria group bacterium
GGGCTTTCGTGGAGCGTACGATTCAATTCAGAGCCACCACGCGCTCCGCGCGTGGAATGTTAGTCAGGGTTCTGCTGGAAATAAGTCCGAACTTTTTGGTATAATGACCACACACAAAAACCGCTTTATAGCGGTTTTTGTGTTTTTTTGTTAAAGTAGTCCTCACTACGGGATGTAGTATAACGGTAGTATCTACGATTCGGGTTCGTAGGGTCCGAGTTCAAATCTCGGCATCCCGATTGAAGCGACAACGAAATGAGTGGCGACGAGATTTGAACTGGGGAAGGGGTCGGGAAACGGGCGTTTCCCGTGGAGGAGAGCAACGAGTCTTCGAGTGCTGAGAACCGAGGGTTCATAGAGCGCAGCGTAGCGAGCAGTGAAGTTCTCGGCATCCCGACAAGGCGAGCGAAGCGAGGATTGGCGGGTCGAATATGAAAGCGTTACTGTCGACGAAATGACGTAAAGTGTATTTTGCATTAATTTTTCATGATTATCGTCGATGTAGAATCAACCGGCGTAGACGCCAAACTGTGTTCGCTCCTTTCGGTTGGAGCGTTGGATTTTGATAATCCGAAAAACCAGTTTTATGAAGAATGCCGTGCCTTTGACGGAGCACACGTTGAGAAAGAAGCACTTGTCGTTGCGGGATTTACTAAGGAGCAAATTCACGACCAAAGAAAGAAAACCGACAGGGAAGTGGTGCTCGCTTTTTTGGAATGGATGAAGACCTGCAAGGAATGGACCTTGGTGGGGCAGAACCCTTCATTTGACCGCGACTTCCTGCAGGAAACGGCGCATCGCTACCACATTGACTGGCCGCTCGCGCACCGGACGATTGATTTGCATTCCATCGCATATTTCCGAATGCTCCGAGCGGGGGAGGAGATACCGAGGAAAAATAATCACTCCGCGCTTAATTTAGACGCCATTTTGAAGCACGTAGGGCTTCCTACGCGCACGGAAAGCCATAACGCGCTGGAAGACGCGAAGCTTGAAGGGGAGGCCTTTTCGCGATTGATTTCCGGCAAGCCGCTACTGGATGAATACCGGCAGTTTTCGGTACCGGTCGGTTTGCAAGGCTAAGAATAGGGATAACTTTTGATTGCTTTAATACGGCCTTGTTAGGCCGTCTATTTGTGTTGACGACACCTAAAAATCATTGGATAGTATTGACAGGAAAGCCAAGCTACATTGACCCCCGAAGCCGAACACTCCTCTCGTTAGTTTGTAATACACCGAC
>JBBUCR010000195.1:0-7991 GCA_038057695.1 Patescibacteria group bacterium
AAAGCGAAAGAGGAGTATGTGTTCAAGTATCTTCGCCGTATGACCGAGACGATTCTTGATATTGAAACGGTAGAAGGGAAGAAGGACTTTGTCCGCAATCTCGTCGCGACGAATATCGTGATGGAAGGCATCTGGTTTTACTCGGGTTTTATGGTCGCGCTCTCGTTCCGCCAGCGAAACCAGCTCCGCAACTTCGGCTCAATGATTAACTGGGTCCTTCGCGATGAGTCGCTCCACCTCAAATTCGGTATGACACTCATCCACACCGCGCTTGAAGAGAATGCGGAACTGCTCACACCCGAATTTGCCAACGAAATCCGCGACATTATCGTGGAAGGCGTGGAGCTTGAAGCGGCCTACAACCGTGACCTTTTCCCGCGCGGCATCCTCGGCCTCAACGCCGACTACGTGAATCAGTATGTGCAGTATGTTACCGACCGCCGTCTGGAAGAACTCGGTCTCCCGAAACACTACAACGCGAAAAACCCCGCCAAGTGGATGAGCACCGCGACCGATGTGTTTGAGCTGGTAAACTTTTTTGAAGCGCAAAATACGTCGTACGAAGTGGACGGCCACGCCTCGGAAAAAAAAGCGGAGACACCGAAAGAAACTGAATAACGGATAACCAGTTTCTCGGGAGATTCAATTCTAGAGACCATTGGAATGCCGCTGTTGTGGCGGAATCCTGAGTTCGTATCTTTCTTCTCACGGCCTTAGGCGCAGTCGCCTTCGGCCTTTTTGTTTCTACTATGCCAGCGTTTTTATCTGCTTCATCAATCCTTTTTGGCCAGATAGAGTACGAGATGCATTCAAAATCTCTACCAATACAGGCAAATTGTCTTTGGTAAAGTGTACGATAACGTCGCCAAGTTCACGCGCGTAATCAATTTTCGCGCTTTTGTCCGCTTCAAGCATAAGAATATCCGCTTCGCGGTCGTATTTGATTTTGGCGTTTTTTCTAGTTTTCATATGGGCATCTTACCATAACATCCCCCGCTCCAAGGCGAGCTGCACCCCCTTTGTTAAGGGGGAATAAGTCACCGCGCTCCATATTATTTGCTATACTGTCCCCTATGTCTTCAAAACCACTCACCATCGTCATATTCGGCGCCACGGGAGACCTCTTCCAGCGGAAGCTCGCGGGGGCGCTTTTTGACCTGCACCAGAAAAAGCTCCTGCCCGAAAAGACGGAAATCGTGGGGTTTTCGCGAAAGCCTTTCTCGCACGACCAATTTCACGCATTCATCCAAAACGCGCTTGCGGCGCGCGCGAACGGGAAAATCATTGAGCCCGAAGAATTTGTCGGAAAAGCGCTCTATCATCAAGGCGACCTGAACAGCGCGGAGAGTTATGTAAGCCTCGGGAAATTTCTCGCGGAGAGGGACCGAGCCAGCGGCACGTGTAGTGACAAGCTCTTCTATCTCGCCGTTCCTCCGAATCTCTACGAGAGTGTCTTCACCCGTCTTTCCGCGTCGGGTCTCGCCATTCCATGCGCTCCCGGATTACCCGATGAAGCGCAGGCGTGGACGCGCGTCTTGGTGGAAAAACCATTCGGCAATAACGAAAAAGAAGCGTCACGTCTTGACCGGATGCTCGGGCGCCTCTTTGAGGAAGAGCAGATTTTCCGTATTGACCATTATCTCGCCAAGGAAGCGATGCAGAATATTATTTCCTTCCGTTTTTCCAACGGACTGTTTGAACAGCTTTGGCACAAACAGCATATTGAACGGGTAGAAATAAAGTTCCACGGGAAAGAAGACGTGTCCACGCGCGGTTCGTTCTACGACGGCGTGGGAGCGCTCCGGGACGTAGGACAAAATCACCTCCTTCAGATGCTCGCGCTCATCGCGATGGAAAACCCGAAGGAATTAAAAGCGGAGCGTATTCGCAAGGAGCGGGCAAAAATACTCAGCAAGGTTACGGTCAACAAAAAATCCATTGTCCGTGGGCAGTACGCGGGATTCCGTGAAGAAAAGGGAGTGGCTTCCGATTCCGCAACCGAAACGTACTTTAGACTGGAAGCGGCGGCAGGGAATACCCGCTGGCGCGGGACGCCGTTTATACTTGAAAGCGGTAAAGCGCTTGCGGAAAATGAAGTGTCTATTTCAGTCTTCTTCAAACCGGCACCCTGCCTCTGTCCCGGCTTGCCCGTTCGAGATTCGTCAGAATTTCGCTCGGGAGGGCATCACCACCAGAATGTCTTAACCTTCAACCTGTCTCCAAAAGAGGAAATATCGGTGCTCTTTTGGGCGAAGCGACCTGGATTTGGTTTTCAGTTGGAACCGAAGCGTCTTTCATTTTCCTTCAGCGCGGACGGACTGCTTCAAGATGTCCCAAATGCCTACGAGCGGGTACTCCTTGACGCTATCCGCGGCGACCAAACGCTCTTTGCGTCCACCGAAGAAGTAAAGGCGCAATGGAAAATCATCACGCCGATTCTTGAACGCTGGCACAAATTACCACTTCGTACATATCCAAAAGGTTCCGCTAGTTCTACGGTAGAAGTATCACATTAGAATTTAGAATTCAGAATATAGAATTTAGATTTAGTCCATATTCTAGATTCCCTATTCCATATTCATATGCATATCGGTTATATCGGCTTAGGAAAAATGGGACTCGCGCAGGTGAAACGGCTTGTGGAAAAGGGCTACGGTGTTGTCGCGTACAACCGGAGCGAAGAGCCTCGCGCGGAAGCGAAAAAGGCGGGGGCGGAGGTTACCAAAACCGTTACGGATGTCGCGCACATGCTCAAAACCCCTAGAGTGGTGTGGCTTATGGTGCCTTCCGCCGCTGTTGATGATGTCCTTAGGGATCTCGTGCCGCATCTTTCAAAAGGCGACACAGTCATTGATGGCGGCAATTCCTTTTACAAACATTCTATACGGAGAGCGAAGGAATTGGCAAAGAAAGGAATTAATTTTCTGGACTCCGGAACATCTGGCGGTCCCTCGGGGGCACGAAATGGCGCATGCCTCATGATTGGCGGCGAGAAAGAAGTGTTTGAGAGGTATGAACAGCTTTTCAGGGACCTTTCGGGAATCCGACGAGGCTCAACCTCGGCAAGCGACGAGGTTGAGGTTGAGCCTCGTCGTGGGAGCTATGCGTACATGGGCAAAGCGGGAGCGGGACATTTCGTGAAGATGGTACACAACGGTATTGAATACGGCATGATGCAGGCAATCGGTGAAGGCTTTGAAGTAATGAAACGCTCACCGTTCAAGTTACCATTACTGAATATCGCGAAGCTGTACAACAAAGGAAGCGTCATTGAATCTCGGCTTGTCGGCTGGCTCGCGAAAGCGTACCAAGAGCATGGAGAAGATTTGAAAGATATTTCGGGAGAAGTCGGTCAGCTCGGAGAGGGAAAGTGGACGGTTGATACGGCGAAGGAGCTTGGTGTGCCGGTCAAAGTCATAAAAGATTCGCTGGATTTCCGCCTCACCTCAAAAAGCAATCCGAGCTATACTGGACAGGTGGTTTCGGCGCTGCGGAATCAGTTCGGCGGTCACGAAGTCAAAAAACGGTAACTTTTTGTGTTTGTCATTCCCTCGAAAGAGGGAATCCAGAAAATACATACGGTCGTACCTATTTTCTTGAGCCGACAAATAGATTTGACAACATATGTGTATCCGATGTAGTATTCTTTTGGTACTTTGAAATAAAGCGAGAATTCGCCACAGCAGAAAGGGGCTTTAGCAGGCCATTTTCCGCTGTGGCGAAGCTATGTAACCGAGCCGGTCCAGTATGGACAACAGCATCACCAAAAAACCTTAGTGGCATATCTGCGGTCTGCCAAAGGCGGATGAGGGATGTGTCAAGGAGACAGAATGAACAGGAAAACAAAGCAGCAAATTAGCGCGGCAATGACAGCGGCAGGACGGCTCACAAACCATTGGTCGCTAGTGGACAGGAAAGTGAAAGACCTTGGAGGACAACCGGAGGATCTATATCTGCTCGGTAGCGCAGAGGACGACGATGTTCGCGCCTTAGTCGATGCAACTGCGAAGAAACTGGTCGCACGCGGGAAAGCGCTCCGCGCCGCTTCCGTACAAAGGCCGTCTTCCGTTCCGCCTCAATTGAGTTTCAGGGTGGCATTAACTCCGAAGCACCTGTTTCTCCTCAATAAAAATGGAGCGGATGCGCCGACGCTTCAATCGGCGATGGGTGGGGCCTATTTCGTTAGCGACTATGCGAAAGGGATGATGAGCACACACGAATGCGTCATCGGGCCGGCTGAAGCTGCGCTTGTAGGCGTGTACACATGCGAACAGCTTGGGGTTACAGGCTGGCCGGAGACCGACCTCTTTGGCACGAAAGGTTGGGAACACGTTAAGCAGTTCGGCTTGACGAAATGTCTGATTGACGATGGCCCATATGTTCGTATAGCCTACGCGAAGCAGGAACTCGGTGAATGGTTCCGGTTTGGACATAACCCGATTCCGTTCGGTGGCTACTCCCGCGTGTGGTTTGTCGGACACGGCTACGGCAGCGGGCGCTTCCTCAGCGGTTGGAATCTGAACCCGAGCAATCGGCTGGATGCTGACGACCTCGTTGCTCTCCGTCTCGCACAGTAGAACTCAGGACTCTGGTACTAAGTACTTGCACTTAGTCCCTTTGCCCTTTGCTCGCTCCCGCATCAGTTTGGTGCGGGTTTTTGTATGCTATATTTACCGTCGGTAGTAGGCGAATCTGTCGGCGTCGGCTAGTTGGCGGATTCCGGCGGCCGAATCCAGTATCCATACATCCAGAGTATCCGCGTCCACGTGATTCGGATAGAGTGGTGTATGCAGAAACTTCACCCTGCCCTTTAAGGGTCGGGCACATAAAAAATGAAGCTACTTGGTATGAAGTGCTAGGGCATTATGATGCCAAATACGATACAGCTCCAAGAGTATTCGAAGGGCGGTGATATAGACGGCGCTTCATACATTCCGTTCGATGGCTACTCCAACGTGTGGAATGTCGGACACGACAACGACAACGGGCGCTACCTCAACGGTTGGAATCTGAACCCGAGCAATCGGCTGAATGCTGACGACCTCGTTGCTCTCCGTCTCGCAACTCACTTCATTTCTCCCTCGCCTTTCCGGCGTGGGAGTTTTGCTTTTTCTTTAATTCCTCGAGAGCTTTCTGAATCTGTCCGTTCCACCCGCCGAGTATCCGTCCGATTTCATCAAGCGGAACCGAAACGGCGGCGTACTTCTGCGTTTCGAGCGAGCCAGCTTCCCATAGTATGAGAAGTAGCACCTTGATAGTGTCAACCTTTCGTATCGCGAGCCGCACCCATGGATGTTTTTCAAGAGGAGGGAGAAATGTTGCCGCCACGACCGCTTCGATTACCTCTATGAACAAACAGTCTGTCTTTTGTCCGAGCGAATAACGATGGGCTTTGGGAAGGAGTTGGTATTGTTTGAACCACATAAGATAGGCCGTCTTCAACTTCTCAAGCACCGGCAAAATTCGTAGGGGGGGGGTAGACTTTGAAGAATGAGTCGGATTCAGTTCAGTCATAGATATGAAGATATTATATCGGTTGAAAATCTACTGGAAGCGTGGAAAGAGTTTAGACGTGGAAAATCAGAAAAGGAAGGAGTACAGCGATTTCAACTTCGGTTAATGGAGCATATCCTAATACTCCACAATGATTTGCGCAACAAAACATATCGGCACGGACCATATAGACATTTCAAAATTACCGACCCGAAGCCGCGCGATATTCACAAGGCGAGTGTGCGGGACAGGCTCCTGCATCACGCGCTCTATCGGAAACTTTATCCATTTTTTGACCGCACCTTTATCAGTGATTCGTTTTCGTGCCGTTTGGGGAAGGGAACGCACAAAGCCATGGGTCGGTTTCGCGCATTTGCGTACAAGGTTAGCCGAAATCACACAAGGACCTGCTTTGTGTTGAAGTGCGATATCCATAAATTCTTCGCGAATATTAATCATGAAATTTTGTTTTCACTTCTTTCCTCGTACATTTTTGATGCGGATATACTGGATTTGCTGAAGAACATTGTCGGGAGCTTTACTACACCCCCTCTTTCATCCTCCCCCTCTAAAGAGGTGGAGAGGAAGAAGGGACTTCCACTCGGCAACCTAACCTCGCAACTTTTGGTGAATATATACATGAACGAGTTTGACCAGTTTGTGAAGCATCGCCTGAAAATCAAATATTATATCCGCTATGCTGACGATTTCTTTCTTCTGTCTCATAATCGGTTAGAACTGGAACAGATGCTTGTGCAAATTCGAGAATTTCTGCGCGAACTGCTGAAACTATCACTTCATCCCGATAAAGTGTTCATCAAAACTCTTGCTTCCGGCGTTGATTTTCTCGGTTGGGTACATTTTCCCGACCATCGGGTTCTGCGGACCGCAACGAAACGCAGAATGTTTGCGCGGATGAACGAGCATAACGTCAGCTCCTATTTGGGTTTGTGCAAACATGGAAATACGTTTAAGATACAAGAATTATTGAGTCAAATAACCACCCCTCAATCCCCTTCTTAGAAAGGAGGGGAGGAAAACATGGAAGAAGCGATACGACAATTCAATACGCAGTTTGAGTGGAAGCCAGTGGTGGTTAACGGTGAGCAGTTGTCTCTTGGAGGTTCAACCTCGAAGAGGGGTCTTGAGGTTGAACCTCTCGGATTTCGCAAATTTATTCTTGACGGTATGGGAGGCTCACACCTCGCGGCCGACCTTTTGCTCGCGTACCGTCCTGAAATTGACCTTTCGGTGTTCAGCGATTACGGAATACCCTCTTTGCCCCCGGCACGTCTTAAGGACGCCCTCCTTATCGCAAGCTCATTTTCGGGAAATACCGAAGAACCGATTGATTTCGCCGAAAAGGCATTAGCCAAGGGGCTACCGCTCGCGGTTATCGCCAAAGGAGGGAAACTGCTGGAGTTTGCAAAAATACATAACCTTTCCCATGTCGCTTTACCACCGACCAAGATTCAGCCACGTTCCGGCCTAGGATTCCAGATACTCGCGCTTGCCGCGCTCCTCCGCGAAGAGCCACTGCTTCGCGAGATTGCCGAGCTTGCTTCAACGCTCCGTCCCGCGGAGTTGGAAGGAAAAGGAAAGGAGCTTGCCGCCGCGCTTCGCGGAGAGATTCCCGTCATCTATGCGTCCGCACGCAATCAAGCGATTGCGTATAATTGGAAGATAAAGTTCAACGAAACCGGAAAAGTTCCCTCGTTTTTCAACATCTTTCCGGAGCTCAACCACAACGAGATGACGGGGTTTGATATTACTCCCACCACCGAAGGATTGTCGCGGAAGTTCCATTTTATCTTTCTTACCGACAGCGCCGACCACCCGAAGATAGGGAAACGAATGCAGATGACGAAAAAGTTGTACGAAGATCGCGGGCTTTCGGTCACCGAAGTTCCGATTGAAGACACCCCTCCTGCCGAAGACGGCAGTGCTCCCCTTGATAGGGGAGATAACCGACTCCAAAAGATGTTTTCGTCACTCCTTATCGCGGACTGGACGGCGCTGCATCTCTCCAAAATCTACGGGACGGAAGCGGAGCAAGTCCCTATGGTGGAGGAGTTTAAGAGACTAATAGCTTAAAACACAAAGCACAATACACAAAGGCCAAACAAAACACAGGATGTCAAGACACAAACGCCCAAAGCCCAGTTTGAGTATGTCTGGCAGAGTTTGTGATTTGTTTGGATTTTTGTGTAGTCTGTGTTTTGGAAAGTCTTAAAAATTTATGCGCAGCAAAATTTTTCTAGATAGTGGCGACCCGAAGGAGACAAGAGAGATTATTTCTCTTTTGGGTTTTTTGGATGGACAAACGACGAATCCGACGCTGATTGCAAAAAATCCGAAAGCCCAAAAACGGCTCGCGGAAGGCAAGAAGTTTACTTCAGAAGAAATATGGGACTTTTATCGCGGGGTCGTCGGTGAAATTTCCGGTTTGATTCCGCGCGGTTCGGTTTCCATAGAAGTATATGCCGATGCCGACACGA
>JBBUCR010000196.1:0-1120 GCA_038057695.1 Patescibacteria group bacterium
GAAGAAGGGGATGTCAAAGCCCATCTCCTACGACCAGGTAGCCAAAGCTTCCGAGAAGGAAGGCCGCCGCGCCCCGTCAAAAATTATCACCATCGCGATTTCGCACGTGGAATACGCGACCGAAAGCCGCCACTACGCGCACGTCGACTGCCCCGGACACGCGGACTATGTGAAAAACATGATTACGGGTGCCGCTCAAATGGACGGCGCCATTCTCGTCGTGTCGGCCGTTGACGGCCCGATGCCTCAGACGCGAGAGCACATTCTTCTTGCGAAACAAGTCGGTGTACCGAAGATTGTCGTCTTCCTCAACAAAGTAGACCTCGTGCAGGACAAAGACCTTCTTGACCTCGTTGAAGAGGAAATCCGCGAACTTCTCACGAAGTACGGTTTTGACGGCAAAGAGGCCCCCATCATCAAAGGTTCGGCTCTCAAGGCGCTTGAAGGTGATGCCGAAGGCGTGAAGAGTATTGAAGCGCTTCTCACGGCTCTTGATACCTATATCCCGATTCCGCCACGCGACATGGACAAGCCGTTCCTTATGCCGATTGAAGATATCTTCTCCATTGAAGGACGCGGAACCGTCGTAACCGGCCGCATTGAACGCGGACGGGTGAAAGTAGGCGAGGAAGTTGAAATTATTGGTCTCAAGCCGACGCAGAAGACGACCGTAACCGGCATTGAAATGTTCAACAAGAACCTGCAGGAAGGTATGGCGGGCGACAACGCCGGCGTCCTTCTGCGCGGTACCAAGAAAGAAGATGTGCATCGCGGTCAGGTGATCGCGAAGCCGGGCACCGTTACTCCTCATACCGAATTTGAATCGGAGGTATACATTCTGAAGAAGGAAGAAGGAGGCCGTCACACCCCGTTCTTTGCGGGTTACAAGCCGCAATTCTACATCCGCACGACCGATGTTACCGGCGAAGTCACGCTTCCGGAGAAGACCGAAATGGTTATGCCCGGCGATACTATTCAATTCAAAGTAAAACTTGTCGCTCCGGTTGCTCTTGAACAGCAGATGCGCTTTGCGATTCGTGAGGGAGGCAAAACCGTCGGTTCGGGAGTTGTCACGAAAGTCTTAGCGTAAAACGCAAAACGTGTTACGTATAATCGGAGG
>JBBUCR010000197.1:0-4523 GCA_038057695.1 Patescibacteria group bacterium
GCCGGGGATTTCCGACCATGGGACAATGTTGGTGCAGAAGGTGAGGGAGGCTTTGCCGGAAGTGAAAATAGAATCAGTTCCGGGACCCTCCGCGCTTACCACGGCGCTCTCTATTGCGGGTGTGCCGGCACACGAGTTCGTCTTTCTGGGATTTCTTCCGCACAAGAAGGGGAGGGAAACATTGTTCAAGGAAATCGCGCAGTCGGAGCGGACAATGGTTTTTTACGAATCCCCGCACCGGATTTTGAAAGCGCTGGAGTCACTCCTGAAATTCGCGCCGAACAAAAAAGTTACGATAGCGCGCGAGCTCACAAAAATTCACGAGGAAATAAAAAACGGAACACCAGCCGAACTTTTAGCGTTTTTCAACGCGAATGAAGAAAAGGTACGAGGGGAGTTTGTGGTGATTGTTTCGTAAATCCCTCCTCCGACTCGGAAGTCGGAGTGCTCCCTTTAGGAAAGGGAGAATTAAACACCCCACCTCAATCCTCCCCTCTAAAGAGGGGAGGAGGAAGACAGAAGTCTGTCAATCTTCGCGGCGAGAATAAAATCGTTTTCGGAGAGACCATCCACCGCGTGCGTGAAGGTGGTGATTTCGGCAAAACCCCAGCCGAATTTTATGGTAGGGTGATGGTTTTCGCGTTCGGCAAGCTCGCCGACGTTGGTAACGAAAGCAAGGGCTTCCGCAAAATTTTTGAATTTGAATCGGCGCCGGAGTTCGTGCCAGTCTTCTATCTCCCACTCCGGAACCTGTTTGTGCAGTTCCTCAATTTCGTCTGCCATAAGGTGGGGCATCCCCCCTTCGCAGGCGATACATTTTTCAGTTGCTAGGTCTGTCATAGTTGTATGATTAAGAACAAAATTAAATCCGCAGTTCTTTGTCAGTGAAATGCGGATTCGTTACTCTGTGTGAAGAGCAAGGATGTGCAGAAACATGGCCCTATGCTTCTCAAAACGGGTGACTAACTCGTCCCCATTCCACACCAGATTGGTATGGTCAAATGGTTGGTAAAATCGGCATATGTCGCCGAATCCTCCTCCCCACATCTTTATCCGTCCTTCGTCCGGATGTAGGCGAAATGAATCCCATGGCAGGATAAGTGTGAAACCGTTCATCTCATTCTTGAAAGGACGTTCAAGAGGACACCATTTAAGTGTGACGTCTAACTTCCAATCGTGCTTCGGCAGTGCTTCGTAGAGCCAACTAAAGGTCAGGTTCACGGTTGGGGGTTCGCATATAACCTCCAAGATGCTTATTTCACCGCGAAGATGGAGACAGTCGTTTCCTCTTCTTCGTCGCAACTCAAACTGCCCTCCCACAAAAGCCGGGAGGATTTTCTGCAACAATACGCCATCATGGTTTTTTCTATGAGGGTTTACGAGTAGAGACCAGTCAAATTTCAAGTCTTTTCACCTCTCTTTCCGACACCAATTTTACCACATGGGGAAGGCAGTGTATAATGCAGAAGCAGCTTTTAATTTTTGGTTATCGTGTACCTATGCGTGAATACATTTTATATATGTGGCTCGGTGTATGGCTTTTGGTACTCGCGTCTTCGTCTTTCGGCGTCCCCGGAAGCTGGAAGGACACGTTTCTTATTCTGACGGCACTCTTTATCATCACGCATTCGTTCATCGGGCACCGAAGGACGCGGAAGGAAGAAAGCGTGGATGTTTCAGTGGCCGGCAACTCGGAATCAAGAGAGGAAACAGGATCAAACTAACCGATTAGCTCATTTTTTCCGGATATACACCGGCGCCATGCCAGCATTCCAGCGAGGAATCAGAAGAGAGTACATAGGTTTTTTCCGGAAAAAGCCGTTTTTCATCGCACTTGCGCTTGTCTTTTGCGCGACGCTGTATTTCGGGTTGCCAACGCTTTTCAGGACAAGTTACGAGGCACCGTCCGCGGCGGTTATCGCAAGTACCACTCCTGAGATTCCCGCGCCGCCCCCCGTCGTCCACCTCCCGACCCCCAAACCGCAAAAAGCCATTTATATGACGAGCTGTGTCGTCGGTACGCCATCGTTCAGGAAAGACCTCGTGAAGCTTGTAGAGGAGACTGAACTCAACAGCATCATCATTGACATCAAAGATTTCAGCGGGACACTTTCATTCACGCCGGCAGCCGAAGAGCTTAAACCAGCAGTTTCAAAACGGTGTATGGCGCCAGATATGAAGGCGTTCATTGAGTCACTCCACGACAATGGTATTTATGTCATCGGCCGCATCACGGTGTTCCAGGACCCCTTTTTCGCGAAACTCCGCCCCGACCTTGCGGTCACGAAGAAAAGCGACGGGAGCACGTGGAAAGATTACAAAGGCATCAGCTATATGGACCCGGGTTCAAAAGAAGTCTGGGACTATACCATCGCTATCGCGAAAGAATCCTACGCGATAGGGTTTGACGAACTCAATTTTGATTATATCCGGTTTCCCTCCGACGGACCGATGTCGGATATCGCGTTCACGTGGAGCGGAAGCCGAGTGAAGGCGGACGTATTAGAAGATTTCTTTATATACCTTTCGGCCCGACTGAAACCAATGGGAATAGTGATATCGGCAGATTTATTCGGTATGACGACGACGAACACAGACGACCTCAATATCGGACAGGTGCTGGAGAAAGCCGCCCCTCATTTTGATTTCATCGCGCCGATGGTGTACCCCTCGCACTACCCGCCGAATTTCAATGGGTGGGTGAATCCGAATGAATACCCGTATGAAGTGGTGAAGTATTCAATGGATGAAGCGGTGAAGCGATTTTTGGCGACCACGACGGTTGTCGCGCTAAACGGGGTGACTCCGATTGCATCAACCACGCCACCTGCCTGCGCCGCGGAGCCTTGCGCGGCAGGCAGGCCGCTGTATCCAAAGGAGTCGTGGAACACTCTGAAGCTCCGTCCATGGCTTCAGGATTTTGACTATGGAGGAAACTATGACATCGCGGAGGTGAAGGCGCAGATTCAGGCTGCCTATGACGCAGGGCTCTCGAGTTGGATGCTCTGGGCACCGAGTAATAGATATACGAAAGGGGCACTCTTGCCGGAATAGTAGGCTTTCGTCATTGCGAGCCGTGCTGTTTTTCTCGTCATTGCGAGCCGTGCAACAGGCGAAGCAATCTAGGAATTACTCTGAAGCCCTGGACTGCTTCGGAGTACCTCGCAGTGACGAAAAAAGAGGGGTCATTGCGAGCCCCGTAGAGGGCGAAGCAATCCAGGAATCCAGTCAAATATCATCCGACATGTCCCTCCAGAGAGGATTGGTTTTTTCTATAAGGTTCAATTTCTTTTTACGCGAGCCACCTTTAATCTGTTTTTCACGATCGATGGCCGTATACATATCATCATATACCTCGCAGTATACAAGCATATGTACGTGGTACTTCTTCGTAAATCCTTCAATAACTCCTGACTTATGTTCTGCTAATCGCCTCTGCAGGCTTGAGGTCACTCCTGTGTAGAGGGTGCCATTTCGTTTGTTTGCTAGGATATACACGCAAGGTATTTTTTCAGACATCGGCTCTATTATATCTGGATTGCCTCGCTACGCTCGCAATGACGTTTCTGTGTTGCTTCCCGCCACGCTTCCTCGCGGCTAAAGGCGGCTCGCAATGACGGACTTAAACGTGCGTGCCACAAAAACAACATCCGGCCGGTAAAATGGACAAAGAAACATATACTTGATATAGTCAAGTCGGTTGGAGCATGGTTTATGTAAAGGGTTGCGGCGCCCCCGTCACCTTGCTTGAGCGCCATAGCTCCAACCATCTGGCCGCCTCACGCGCGAGGCGGCCTTTCTTTGACCAGTAGTGATTGTGTACAGTGTCCACAAGGGATAGATGGACAAAGAAACAACCGCGTGATACAGTGCTTATCCAGAACACGTTGCGGGGCAAGATTTCAGATAACGCTTTAGCGTTGGTGGAATCTGCGTAATGTGGAGTACTCAAAGAGGGGGCAACAATTGAGCCCCCTTTAGAAATTGAAAAGCAATATGGGAGCAAAAAACAACGGTGCCGTTCGCGGTCGGGCGACTGCAACATCAATACTTGGCTTCAACAACAAGATGGTTCGGAAACCAAAACCACCAACACGGTGGGAGGTTGAGGCACAGCTCCAGACCCCCGAAGGTCGGGGGCAGGACCAAAGGCTGATGAGTCACACGAACGGAGCCTTTTATAGGGCGCAACTCTGCTCCTCGGAGCAGTAAGTTCGTCTTTTCGGTTCTTCCTGGTGCGAGATGGAAACTCGCGCCAGCTTTTTTGTATATTTTTGCTATACTGGTACTACTTTTATGCTCCAACATCCCCACGACAAACCCGAACCCATCACCTACTTCGGCCAGACCGATTCGCGCGGGAGGCGCACCCCGTTCGGTATCAAAGAGAAAGACCGTTCGCGTCATATGTACGTGATTGGGAAAACCGGCATGGGAAAATCCACCCTGCTTGAAAATATGGCTATTCAGGATATTCAGAATGGCCACGGCGTGTGCTTCATTGACCCGCACGGCAAGACCGC
>JBBUCR010000198.1:0-2016 GCA_038057695.1 Patescibacteria group bacterium
CGTTTCCGAATTCCTTTCGTATCGTTTCGGGCTCTACGTCCACATCTTCAATGACATCATGAAGGAATCCGGCTGCGACGGCGGAAGCGTCTGCGCCAAGCTCTGCGATAAGCTTTGCGGTTTCGTACAGGTGTGTGAAATAGGGCTCGCCGGAATACCGCCTGTGGTTCTTATGCGCTTCTTCGGCGAACGAATACGCCTTGCTCACGAGCGCGAGGTCTTTCACCGAGGAAGTCTTCATTGTATTCACAATTTCCTGGAGCGTCATAGAGATGCGGGTTAGCTCTGTTCAATCATGGGATTATCGGGCAGTGAATCCAAATACCGCCGTATCATATTCTTTGCCAGCATTGTTTTTGCGTATGAGTGCCATTTTTCCGTCGGATGCGCGGAATCTTTCGTTATTATTTCCACGATGTCTCCGCTTTTAAGTTCCGTGCTTATGGGAACCATCTTGCCGTTCACCTTCGTTCCGTGTAGGTGATTTGCTCGTTCGGCATCAAGTTCATATGCGAAATCAACCGGAGTTGCATGGAGGGGTAGATCTATCACCTCGCCGCGCTGGTCAAAGATAAACATACGGTCCTGGAAAAAGTCCGATTTCAGACTAGTCATGTGGTCGTTTTCACTCCCACTCATTCTGTCGCCATGGATGATACGCCGGAGCCACTTCGGAACGTAAGCAAATGGCTCCTCTTTTTCATTGGTGCTATCCGAAGGCAGGAACTTATTAAGCCACGAATAATACGGGTCGTTCGCATTCTTTTTTTGCTCTTTGTAGGAAAAATGAGAAGCAATGCCGTACTCCGCCCGCTCATGCATTTCCCGCGTACGGATTTGTATTTCAACAATGCCCCCGTCTCCGGTAAACACCGTCGTATGAAGGCCTTGATAGCCGTTCGGCTTTGGGAAGGCGATGTAGTCTTTTATTTTTCCGGGAAGTGGGCGCCATTTCCCATGAATAATCCCGAGCACGCGATAGCAATCTTCCACCGTGTCCACCTGTACGCGGATAGCGAGCACGTCGTGGATGTCCTCAAGTTCCTTCTTATAGAAATGTACTTTTTCATAGATACTGTAGACTCCTTTCCGGCGCGTATCGGTTTCCACGTTCCGTATGTCAGCCTTCGCGAATTGTTTCCAAAGTGATTTCTGGAACTTTTCAATTGAGTGTGCCCGTTCGAGCTGTTTCTTCTTAAGCCACTTCTGCAACTCCCGATACTGTTCCGGCTCAATATATTGAAACGCGAGGTCCTCCATTTCGCGGCTCATTTCCTGAAATCCGAGTCGGCGTGCGAGCGGAACATAGATTTCCATTGTCTCGCGCGCCATTTGATACCGTCGTTCCTGCTGAAGTTCCGGAAAGGAGCGGACCGAGTCAAGCCGGTCGACGAGTTTGAGTATTAATATTCGGATATCCATCGCGGAGGCGACAAAAAGTTTCCGAAAACTTTCAATATGACGAACATCGGGGGGATATTTAAGGTCGCTAAGCTTGGTCGCCCCCTCAACCAGGCGGGCAACTGTTTCACCGAATTCCGCGGCAAGCTTCTCTCTTGAAACCGCTCCCTCACGGAGGGAATGATGCAAAAGTCCGGCCGCGATAACCCCCCCTCCCATTCCCAGCCTCGCAAGAATAAGACCGAGCCGCGTTATGTGTGCGTCTATTCGCTCCTTGGAAAACAGCCGGAGGCTACCCTCATGAATCTGAAGCGCGAAGTGATATGCCTTGGAGATTACCTGTTTCTCTTCTTCGTTAAGATGGCGAGCCGCCTCTAAAATATCTCGGAGGTCAACCATCCACCAAGTGTAAAGAATGCGTGAATAATTGCAAGGCTATGCGACACTTCCAGGAAAAAACAAAGCCTCATCAGATACTTTATGCGACTTGGACTGCCTGTCACTCGTTTCCGCATGATCCTTTTCGGATCATATCGTGCATGTCCTCAAAAGGTAACTCTCCACACCCGTCATTGCGAGCACAGCGAAGCAATCCAGCGGTAGGGCCGTATATTC
>JBBUCR010000199.1:0-1676 GCA_038057695.1 Patescibacteria group bacterium
TGTCATTCCTGCGGAAGCAGGAATCCAGATTTTGTCGCAGTATAAAAAAACGGACCGCTCCTCCTTAGGTGCGGTCCATACACGTTTTAGGTTTTTGCTTTCGGCTCAGTTCCGCTTTTTTGTGCCAGTGATGCACCCACCCGCGACCCATTCTGGCGTGCTTTCAACAAGAGGGGAAAGTCTTCCGGTTTCGTTTGGTATGGCCTCATCAAGCATGATGACCACGAAAAGCTGAACCCGATGTCCTTTAGGGACACATTCCCGAATCTTTCGCTTGTAAAGTTCCGTGAGGGCTATGCCGGCGTTCCAGAAGTCTGCGACCGCGCGCTTGAAGTTGTTTTGAGGACCGGAAACACCGGTCAACCGGACTTCGCACATCCAATCTCGTTCGCCTACGGCCACGTCTTTGAATACCATATCGGAACGCTGGACGTAGAATTCCGCCGGGCCGAAATCAACAGGGACTTTAAGATGCGTGACCAAGACTTCGTTCATGACGTCCGGTCTGATTTTCTCGAGCGCAACAATTAGCGCCTGAGGAGTATTGTCGAACAGTACCGCTTTTAGTTTCATTTCTTCGGTCTCCTTCGTTTTGGTTTGCCCCTCTTTTGCTTGCCGAGGGAAGATCAGTTGCTCCGTTGTACACACTACACAAAAGTTAAATGATGTCAAGTTTGCGTAAGCCATAAAAAATCAGTATACTTGCCCCATTAAATCCTTTATGTAAGGGGCTGTTTGGTGACAAATGGTCAATTTTATCAGTAATAGTAAAACCAATCTACGAATGAATTAATGCAACGAATGCCTGCAAATTAAGATGAAGAACGAATTCGGATTAGCAGGTATTTCGTAGATTAGTAATTAGTTGATTAGTTTTAAGGAATATGGCAAAAAAGACAAAAGCAAAGAAGATTCCCGCGGTCGTTACTCCAAGCGGTACGTTTAAAGTTCGTCCGCTCGCGGACCGCGTGCTCGTGCGCGAACTCAAGAAAGAAGGAGAGCGTTCGGTCTCCGGTATTATCATTCCTGAAACCGTGGGTGAAGACCGCGGAGCAAGGAAAGGCGAAGTCATCGCCGTCGGTCCCGGCAAGTTTGATGACGGAGTGCTTGTCCCGATGGGCGTGAAGGTTGGGGACAAAGTAATCTTCCAGTGGGGCGATAAGCTGACGATTGACGGAGAGGAATATGAAATGGTCGCAGAATCCAGCATTCTCGCTATCATCCGATAGCTCGGGAAAATACTAAATCCGAAATCCTAAACTCTAAACAAATTCCAATACACAAATCTCAAACAGAAGCATTTGTAATTTTGGATTTAGAGCTTGTGATTTGTTTAGGATTTAGATATTAGAATTTAGAGTTTCATTATCAGTATTTCGTAAAAAACATGGCTAAAGTTATTCTCTATAGTGAAGATGCTCGCAAGGCCTTGAAGCGCGGTGTGGACGCAGTCGCAAACGCGGTGAAAATCACCATTGGTCCGAGGGGACGCAACGTCGTGCTTGATAAAAGCTACGGCACGCCGATGATAACAAACGACGGTGTGTCTATCGCGAAAGAAATTACGCTCCGGGACAAGTTTGAGAATATGGGTGCGGAGATTGTAAAGGAGGTCGCCGAAAAGACGAACGATGTCGCGGGCGATGGAACCACCACGAGCGTCATTTTGACCCAGT
>JBBUCR010000200.1:0-4706 GCA_038057695.1 Patescibacteria group bacterium
GGTTACTAAGGGAGAATTAAGAAGTTAAATTTGCTTCTTCCAGCGCTTAATGGCGAGTTTGTAGCCACCTTTCCCGTGTTTGTACCACTGTTTGACACGGGCGATGGTACGAGAACTTAGTCCGGTAGCTTCCTCAATAGCCGCATAATGGGTGCTACCCGCTATGGCGCGAGCTGCATAGAAACGCTTGGAAAACTCAATAATTTCGGACTCGGTGAGCAAGTCGCGCATAAAAGCCTTCATTTCCCCGCTATCCTTCATAGACAAAAACGCTCGCGTCAGCACCATGGCGTTCGCGTCGTTAATGCTCCACGCGGACACGCCTTTTGCCTTTGTTTTTCGCTGTTTTTTGGCCATAGCCGCATTTGCTACTTAGTCTATGACTATTTCACTTTACTTGGGTAAAGTGTAGCAAATGCCACTTTCGGTGTCAAGCGCTTCACTTTACTTGGGTAAAGCGAAGCCGGAGAGGCGCTAGAGGGCGGTTGCTTCAAGGAAAAGAAAAAGAGGGATTTCTTTACGGGCTTTGTCCTCGGCCGCGGCGCGCGGACCGGGTTCGCTTGTGCGGTGCGAAATCCATTCTTCAAGCCGTGTGACGGCAAAACCATTTTTCGCGAGCGCTTTCACATAGAGCTGAAGCGGACGATGAAATGAAGCGGTGGTTACTCCCCCGCTTTTACCTAAAACAAATTTGTTTGAATTTGTTCGGTCGACGCGTCCTTGGGCCGCGTTTAGACGTGGCGGCATTTGAATGTTAGCGTGCGCCTCGGCCAGGTACGCGTCAACGCGCCGATATTGCATTTGCGTCTTCTCATCAAACCCCCACTCGGACTTTTTGGGGATTCTGAATGCCGGATGATTCAGAACGAGGAGCAGGCGTCCGCATTTGTCCAAAACTCGCCTACATTCGGCGAGAGTTCCATCAAGATTTTGTATGTTTTGCAAAGCAAGCACAATGGTCACCGCGTCAAACGATTTTTCTTTGAGTCCGGTAAGTTTGTCCGCCGGAGCGACAAGATAGTTGATTTCTTTCGGAGAATGTTCCCGTGCTTTCTTAATCAGTTCCGGTGAAATGTCCGCGCCGGTAACCCCCGCCCCTTTCGCGGCGAACGCGCGCGAAAAATATCCCTGCCCGCAGGCAAGGTCAAGGACACGGAGTCCCCGTTTGAGTTGTAACAGCCGCGTGAGATTAGGAAGAATAACTTTCTCCTGATAGGTATCGGAATCGCCGAGCATTTCGTCGTACCATCCGGCAACCTTCCCCCATGATGTTGTCTTTTTTTGCATAGTTAAAAATCGTATTTCTTTCCCAATTCCAAGACTTTGAACTCAATCCCCGCCGGCGGAAGGAATTTCTCCATTGGTCCTAAAAAAGGTTTAGTGTAGGTGAGGAGCATATCGTGAACAGGAAAAGCAATCTTTGGTTTAAGTTTTTTCGCATAGTCAACCGCTTCGGAACTTTTGAGCCATGGCCCGACAAGGGGCAGCGCGAGAATCTCAACGGTCTTTTGCGGGTCATAGAGTGCGTCACCAGGATAAAAGAAGCGCCCGGCGATAAAATAACCGGTATTCACGACTTGCCCCAATTCTTGATAAATAACTCCGTGCTTTTCTCCGAATCCTTCAAGCAAAACTCCGGCTATCGTCTTACTTTGTTTGTCTTCAAGAAGTTCGTAGGGAATCCCCTCTCTTTCAAGAATCGCTCCGACACCACAATTTGTTATGACTTTGGCGGTTGGATTGTTTCTCAAAACTGTTTTGAGTGAATCAACATGCAGATGGTCTTGGTGTTCGTGTGTTATGAGGATAATGTCTATATTCTTCTGTTCATTTTGAGCCGTGGTGAAAGTACCCGGGTCGGTCATAATCCGAACCCGCTTATCCCCCTTAACAAAGGGGGTGCCTCCGTCTTCGGAGGCGGGGGTTGTTATTTCAACAATCAAACAGCAATGTCCGAGTTTGGTGATGCGCATAGAGAAGTGAACAGATGAGTCGGATTACTTTTTCGGAGGGGTTCTCAGAACCGGACGGGAGGAGCCTGTATGAATATCAACGCCGAGAGATGTGCGTCCCATAGTTTCGGTTTTAATCCAGCCGTCGGTTGGTTTTTTGGGCGGATGACTCGCCACCTCACGGTGCAATTCAAATGATGTCACCATGGCGTCTAACCGAGCCGAATCAAATGTTACTCCGAATTTTTGAAGCCCTTCAGCCGCCTTTTTCATATCTTTGAGACTGACAGCGTAGCGCTTATCAAGCGAAGGATTTTGTCCCGCGGTATGCCGTCTTGACGCTTCTACGAAGGTAACCGCTGAATTGAGGGAGTTCAAAGCTTTGGCCGCGTCATCCGGTGTTTTGGCCTTCTTCACCATTTTTACCGCTTCGGTATAACGTCCCGTGAACGCGTAAAAACGGTCGTTCCTCGTGGCGTCGTTCACCGACCCTTTTTCCGAATACGGATTGGGTGTTCTCGGTGCGCCGGCTCCTTGCGCTTCAATGTTCCCGCCAAGGCTGGCGAGCGCGGCTGTCAGGACGATGCCCGTCTTTACTTTCCCGACAAATTCTGAGAAACCGGTTTTTTCCGGTTTAGGTGCCTGCACTTTTTCCTCCTCCGGTTCCGGCTGAAATGGCTGTTCAAAACCCATATTGTCTATGTTACGCATAATGTAAGACACATCTATTGTATCCGATTAGAGTATTTCAGCAAGAAAAACATCCGTAACTCTCCACGCCTGTCATTGCGACTGCGAGGCCTTGCGCGGCAGGAAGCAATCCAGTGGTAGAGGCGCATAGTCTGGATTGCTTCGTTATTTCGCTTCGCTTCATTCCTCGCAATGACGCTTTACCTGGCCGTTCCGTTAGAAGGTGTGGAGAGTTATAAATACACTCAACCGAGTTCTTTGAGAAACGCTTTGAATTCTTTTCCCGTTTCGGGATGCAGAAGCCCGAACCGAACAGTCGCCTTGAGAAATCCAATTTTAGTGCCGCAATCCAACCACTCGCCTTCCAGTTTGACGCCGTAGATATCGCCGGTGCGCGCCACCGCGTCAAGCGCGTGCGCGAGCCGGAGTTCTTCGCCCTCTTTCGTGTGTATTTTCGCGAGCGCACTCATAACATCCTGCGTGACAATATACTTCCCGACTATCGCGAGATTGGAGGGGGCGGTTTTCAGCGCGGGCTTCTCCACGATTTCCTGAATCTTAAACACATTACCTTCCACGAGCGTCGCTTTCACGACGCCTTTTGAAGAAACGACGTCGTCCGGCACTTCCGCAAGCGCGACAACTGATCTCCCGTATTTTTCATACGCGCGGATGAGCTCTGAAAGTGCGGGAACCTCGCCAAGTATCAAATCGTCGCCAAACAGTACCGCAACCGCTTCGTTCTCCATAAGGTGCGCGGCGGTGAGCAGTGCGTCGCCGTCCCCTTTCGGATATTTCTGCCTGATGTAGGCGAAGCGGGCAAGGTTTGAAATATTCCGCACAAGTTTGGCGGATTCCGTCTTCCCTTTCTCTTCAAGCGTCCGTTCAAGACCGGGGGCCACGTCAAAATGGTCTTCAATCGTGCGTTTTTCGCGCCCCGTCACGAAGATAATATCCTTAATGCCGGACGCAACCGCCTCCTCTACGAGGTATTGCACGGTCGGCTTATCCACAATGGGGAGCATCTCCTTCGGCTGAGCTTTGGTTGCCGGTAAAAAGCGGGTGCCAAGTCCCGCTACTGGAATAATCGCTTTTGTAATTTTTTGAGTCATTGCATTTCTATCATACTACGAATAATCCGCTTCGTGTGTTCGGGGTCGGTCACTTCGACAATTTCTATGCCGGTCGCGATAACCGGGTAGTCGTTACCTCCCGGACCCAAGTCATCGCCCACAAAAGCCATATCTTCCCGCGAAACACCGAGATGCTTTTCCATCTGCATAACCCCGTAGGCTTTATCAATCCCTTTGCGGGTTACATCAATAGAGGTAGTGCCTCCGGTACGAATTTCAAATTCAGGAATTATTCTTTTAAGAATAGATATCATCTTGAGACGCTTCGCGCGGTCGGGGTCCCACACGCTCTTGATGGACAGAGGCGCGGCGGAACCGCGCGCAGAAAAGGTAATTTGTGTTTCTCGATCTTCGATAAGTTCCCCGTATATCGTCTCCGGTTTTTCAAAACCAGCCTCAATGAACATCTTTTCAAAAGCGTTGATGATTCTTGCTTTCTCTTCAATTGAAAGCGTTTCGGTATACATATTTTTCCACATTTCATTTCCGTAGCGGTAAAAAGCGGAACCACAGGTCGGGAACAGAAAAAGCGATGCTAATTTCCCCTTTGTGAGCTTCGGTACAAATTGTTTTTGAAATTGCTTGAATGAGCCGCCCGAAATAACCGCGACATTCGTCACCTCAAGAAGTCTCCGGACCAGCTCCGCCATTTCGTCGTCCATCGGCTGTTTGCTTTCCGTGAGCGTCTTGTCTAAGTCAAAGACGATTAATTTTTTCTTTTTGAGTCGGTGCATGTGAGAATATAACGCTTCGCGCGAGGGCTTTGTTAGTGTACGGCATCTTGAGATTCTCCCTTTCTCAAGGGAGCACTGGAATAGTCGTAGACTGTGCCATCTTCCGCAGGAGGGATTTTCCTCTGTGCATTTTCCAAAGAGTGGACTTGGGGGGGTCAGAGGGTCGGGACTCGTTTCAAAAACCGCTTGATGCAGTC
>JBBUCR010000201.1:0-8843 GCA_038057695.1 Patescibacteria group bacterium
GAATCTTCCCGTCAAGTGACCGGAAGAGCGTGGGTGTTGTTGTTTCAAAAAAGAAGGGTAATGTATAAAATCTGCCACCAATTTTCTGCTCTTTGACTCTTCAAAGCCACCGCCTTTGGCGGTGGTAGTTGACTGAACTTACGGCAAGACGCGATACGCATTTGGGAAAGCGAGCAAAAAACGACCAGTCAAAAGTCAAAAACGTTAGTCGTTGAGGACTATGGCCGCATCGATACGGGAGACCAAATCCCTCCTTGCCAAAGTTGGCAAGTACTCCCTTTAAGAAAGGGAGAATAAGACAATGCATAAAGAAACCTTTTCTTTGCTTTTCTTTTCTTGTTCGTATCCATTAGTCCCGTTAGAAGTCTGCAGAGTAAAGAATACACACACAGATTTGACAAAGTAGCCACTTTGGCTACAATGGCTACTATATGATTACTAACGTATTCACAGCTAAAGAGGCGAAGAATAATTTCGGGCGGCTTTTGGACGAGGCGCGGTATGCACCCGTGGCGGTTGAGCGGAACGGCAGGCGGGTTGTGGTGGTAATGTCTATGGAAGAGTACGACGAGTTCGAGATCCAGAGAGATGCAATCTGGGGGAAGCGGGCAGAACAGGCACGGAAAAAAGGTTACATAGGAATCGCCAAGACTCGAAAGATGTTAATCGACGCCCTTAATGCTCACGATTAATACTGCCAGCCCCGCAGAGAGCTATTTTAAACGACTGCCGCCAAAACACAGGCGGCAGGTATCTGAAAGGATTCTTAAACTCGCAGAAAATCCGAAAGCGTCGGACACCAGACTTTTGCGCGGATACGAGTATTATTATCGTGCCGATATCGGAGAACATCGCATTATCTATCGTTTTACTCGCGCAATTCTCTTCGTAGATTTGATAGGCAAGAGAAACGACGATGATATCTATCGCAGGATGAAACGGCTCCGCGGCTAGCAGTTTCTTGATTGAAGTGTCGGTATTTTTCTGCTACCATTGTGGTATGACTAAAGTAACTCTCACAAAAGCCATAACGAAAGGAGCAGAACTCGTGGTGATTCCGAAGCGAACCTACGAGCGGATGCAGATTATCTATCGCCGTTTTTCACATGTTCGCACGTCAGATGATGTGTGGCGGGAAATGGAAGCTGAAGCCGATGCGGATATAAAGGCAGGACGTGTAAGCAAAGGATACCGTACTGCAACCGCACTTAAACGAGCACTTGACCGCCTAAAACACTAAACATGGAAATCCGCTATGCGGCCTCCTTTAGCCGGGATTACTGGGAGCTTCCGCAGGAGATGCGAACACTGCTTGCAAAGAAGTTCGCGCTTCTTTTGAAGAATATGCGGCATCCCTCACTTTGCGTCAAGAAAATGGAGGGACATAGGGAAATTTGGGAGGCGCGAATCACCAAAGGGTACCGCTTCACTTTTCAGAAGGAAGAATACGGCTATCTCTTTCGCCGTGTAGGTTCGCATGACATTTTGAGAAGTCCGTAATGGTACATTCAATAATATATTGCAACACCCGTTTCCCTAAAGAATACCTCAACAGGTGTCAACCCACCATGTCGTTTGCGAGGGCGGGTATTTAAGAGGTATTCGACTTTTTCCAAATCCTCATCCGATACCATTTCCCAGTCGGTCTTTTTCGTCTTCTGCTTGACACCAAAACTAAAGCGCGCTATTGTCAAAGAGTAATAAAGAAAAGCATATACATCGCAATTCGTCGTCGCGCCTCAAAGCAAGATTTGAGGCCGGTTTGCGTTGCTTAATCTTCTTCTCCTAGACAACCTGTATCGAACACCGAAAGGCGGCCTCAACAGGGCCGTTTTTTCATTCTCACTGAACAAGACTGCCCGAAGTTTGGTCGGCCATTTGCTCTTTGAAAAGTGAATACACCCAGAAAGGAAGGAGTTGTATGTCCAGAAAAAACTGTCTGATTAAACTTTCCGGCGATTGTCTCGCGGGGCCGGTACTTGAATGGATTCTGGAGTTGTCCCGCACTCATTTCGTCGTCATCTGCGTCGGTGGCGGAACGCAAATCAAAGAAGCTTTCGCGAAGGCGGGGTTTCCCTCTGCGAAGTATGGTCCGCTTGGCAGGGAAACAAAGACATTTCCCGAACGGCAGCTAGCGAGGGATGTGCTTGAGCAAAATCAGGCCGACCTGCAAAACCGACTCGCCGAAGCGGGAATTCCCGCGGTGGTTGTCATCCCCGTGCTGGAAATCGGAAGTGTACTCTGCCATGTCAATGGAGACCAGTTCGTACTTACCGCATACCTCGGTTTTGGCGTCGTGTACGTGGTAACTCTTCTGGAACGGGAAGCGAAGAAAAAGGAACTCTTTGCGCCATATCCGACAATCAACGTCATCTGTCTGAAAGAAAACAACCTATGATAACTGAAATCGAAACCCATTACGGGATGGTACAAAAGCAAAACTTAACAAGAGTGCACGTACCAACTGAAAGAAGCATCCACCGTTTGGTCGACGAACTGAAACGTGAACCGCGTCTGCTCGCGTCTCGAATAACGCCCGAGGGTATTGCCGCGTTGCTTCATACCAATCGTGCAGTTGCCTTCGGGACATGTTCCAACAGTATCCACGCTTTCTGTGCGCTCTGGTCATGCAAAGACCCGTCATGGTTGGAACTGGGCACCATGTTCATCACGGAGACATACAGACATCGAGGCGTCGCACAGGTCTTGTTTCAGATATGCGACAATCTCTGTCCCGAACGCAAGTTGTTCCTCATCACCGCTGAACCGGCGGTAGTCGCGCTTGCTATAAAAAACGGGTGGCGGCTTGAGGGGAATAACTGGAATGGAACGGGAACGTTTCCGTGGGAAGAAGTCATTATCGGACCCCTCTGGGAACGCTACCCTCCTTCGTGCCTCAAAGAGCCGGGGTTGCTTCTTTACAGAAAAGCGCGGCCAGGGAAGGTGGTTTGCTGGTCGGGTGCGTAAGCCGTTTCTCAATCGCAAATCGCGTCTACTACGTAGGCGCGGTTTTTCTTTGCCGCTTGACGGCTTTTTGATTGGGTGTAGGATGGGGATATGTTCCGTGGGACAACCCTAACCGTCGTCGTTGTAAGAACTAACTCCAGAGTTGGTTTTTGCGATGTTGTTGTCTAATCTTTTCTCAAAACAAAATCTCAAAGATGAGCTCTGGAAATACTCCAGAGCTTCTTCTTTTCCGCGTTGGCGGTGAAGGAAGGCACATTGAAAATTAGATTCGCATCAGCACTTACATACATGGAAACCTTATTGCTTACCCGCGCGCCGGATGAGTCAGTCGCAACATGGATTGCTGTGATTAAACAGTCCCGTCGCACCTATCTTAATCAAGATTTTACGCTGGAACAATTTCGGGAAATCCCAGGGCGACTTTGGCCGGTGAAGCTAAAGCTTTTTCCGTTCAATCCCGTTAACGGGCCGCCTCTTTTTCAGCTTCAGAAAAAGCGACTTCAACGGCCAACATACGAACACGCGCTTTGCTTTGCCGCGATTATGAGAGGGTATCCTCGGAGTGTTTTATTTTTTCACGAACCGATTTATCTTTCTCATGTGAAGCATTGGGGAGGGTTGGTTACCGCTATTGTTCAGAACAATGACTATCGGTATGTTTGTCTGCCACCCGCCAATTTTGATTGGAAAAAAGGGTTGTGGCTTGCGGGAGTTGAGCGAATTCCATAGCTCTTTTGTTCATTCTGCCGTGTGGAGGAAACTGTGGGCACCCTGTCTGTTTGTATGGCAGGGTGCTTTTTCTTTCTCTTTCATTTTGCTTTTCTTATTCGTATCTATTAGTATCATTGGTATTCATTAGTATATTGGTATTTTTCATTATGCAATTTCATAAAACCATTCTTCCAAACGGTCTTCGTCTTATCACGGTTCCGATGAAGGACAACCCAACGGTTACGGTTATGGTTTTGGTTGAGGCGGGGAGCAAATACGAGACCAAAAACATAAGCGGTATTTCGCATTTTTTGGAGCATATGTGTTTTAAGGGGACGGCGAAGCGGCCGAAGGCGGTAGACATTGTAAAAGAGCTTGATAGTTATGGATGTCAATATAATGCGTTTACCTCGCAGGAAATGACCGGCTACTACGCGAAATCGGACCAGCGGCATTTCGGAAAGATTCTTGATGTCGTTTCGGATATCTATCTGCACTCCACGTTCCCCAAAGCCGAACTTGAAAAAGAGAAGGGAGTTATCGTTGAAGAAATCCGGATGTATCAGGATATGCCGCCCCGCCATATTCACGACGTACTGATGGGACTTCTCTACGACGGCCAGCCCGCGGGATGGGATGTCGCGGGAACCGAGGAAACGGTCCGGAGCACCACGCAAGAGAAAATGCTCTCGTATCGTTCCAAGCACTACGTGTCGGGTGCGACGACCGTTGTCGTGGCGGGTATCGTGAATGAAAAAGACGCGGCGGAAAGAGTGGAAAAGGCGTTCGCGGGAATGTCGAGCGGAAAGAAACACCCGAAAACGGCCGTCACGGAAGCGCAAAAAAAGCCGGCCATCGCTTTGAAATATAAAGAAACCGACCAGGTGCATCTCGCGCTCGCGCTCCGCACGTTTAACCTGTACCACAAGGATATGCCGGCGATGCGGGTCGCTTCCACGATACTCGGAGGCAGTATGAGCTCGCGCCTCTTTCAGAAAATGCGCGATGAACTCGGCATTTGTTATTACATAAGCGCGTCGCACGAGACGTTCACCGACCACGGCTTTCTGGAAATTACCGCGGGAGTTCACGCAAAGCGTCTTTCCGAAGCGCTTTCGGCAATTGTGGAGGAACTTAGGCTCCTTCACATCGCCGTAAAAGCCGAAGAACTCGCGCGGGTCAAGGAATACCTCATCGGGAATATGTACCTCGGGCTTGAATCATCCGATTCGCTCGCCGAATTTTACGGCTATCAGGAAATTGTCCGGAAACCGCTTCAGCTTCCGAAGGAGGTTGCAAAGAAGGTGAGGGAAGTTACCTCCGAAGACGTGGCGCGAGTCGTAAAGAACTATTTCGTGGAGTCTGGGCTAAATCTCGCGCTTATCGGACCCGTCAAAAGTAAAAAAGAGTTGGAAAAGTTGCTCCACCTATAAGAAAAGCACAAAACACAGGACACAAAAATCCAAACAAAACGCAAAACATAAACTTAAAACACAAGCAAAAAGACCGTCTTTATTATCTGCCCGCCGAATACCTCGTGAGCTCTCTATGAGGATGAGGCGGAATGCAGATAATAAACCCAGCACCATTTTCACAGAAGACCATGTGCCATCGTATGCTCAATAAACTGCTCAAACATACAGACGACACACGGCCATCATTCGGTAAAAATGGTGCTTAGTGGAGCCTACCGCAGTGCCATCAAGCTGGCGGGCGTACCGCGTCAGCTTGCTGCGCGGTAGTTGATTTTTTGTGCTTTGAGAAGTTTGTGTTTTGTTTGGTCTTTGTGTTCGTCTGTGCTTTAGGCAGTTTTCCAAAAATTCAGATTTTTTCGGCATTGTGGTATGATGTGAAAAATGGCTAAAGAACCGCCTGAATCCATATCCATAAGCACGGGGACCATAGTCCGGGCGATGCTCGTGTTCCTCTTTTTCGTGATGCTATTCTATTTACGCGATGTATTGCTCGTCTTACTTACCGCGGTAGTGATTGCCTCTGCTATTGAACCGCTGACAGCGTGGTTCAAACGTTTCCGCGTCCCTAGGCTTATCGGCGTACTCGTTACCTATATCGCTCTTACCATTTTGTTTTTCGGTATATTCTATGTTTTCGTCCCGTCGCTCCTCTCGGACACGGCGAACTTTCTGCGCGCAATTCCCTCAGTTCTTGACGCCGTACCGTCTCCGGTAACCGTAGAACCGCGGTCGGTACTACAGGGGGCGACTCTCGCGCAAACGCTTTCTGAGGGCATTCAAAACACAACCGAACCTTCCGCTCTCTCCGCGGTATTTACGGACCTCAGTCAGATTCTTTCCAGCTTCGCGAAAGGATTTTGGGATAACGTATCGGTGGTATTCGGAGGCATCATAAGTTTTATTCTTATCGTCGTGCTCTCATTTTATCTCGCGGTGCAAGAAGACGGAGTTGCCGCGTTTCTTCGCATGGTGACTCCCGAAAAGCGTGAGGAGTATGTAATCAGTTTGTGGCGGCGGACACAGCGGAAAATCGGATATTGGATTCAAGGACAAATTCTGCTCGCGGTACTTGTCGGCGTGCTCGTCTATCTCGGACTTATGGTGTTTGGCGTGAAGAACGCGCTCTTTCTCGCCGCGCTTGCCGCGATTCTGGAAACCATTCCGCTTTTTGGTCCGGTCATCTCGGCGATTCCGGGTATTGCCATCGCGTATGCTTCCGGCACGGTTATCTCCGTCGCGGGACTTCCGTCCGCGCTCATTGTCGCCGGACTGTACCTCATTATTCAACAGTTTGAAAATCACCTCATCTATCCGCTTGTTGTGAAGAAAATTATCGGCGTGCCACCTATGATTGTTATTTTGGCGCTCATTGTTGGGTTCCAGCTTGGTGGTTTTCTCGGGCTTCTCATTTCGGTTCCGCTTGCCGCGACGCTGATGGAGTATTTGGATGATGTGCAGAAGCGGAAGACCGTTCAGACATAATCTCCAAATTACAAGCGCCAAATTACAAACAATATCAAAATTCAAATTACCAAACTCAAAACAAGGTACTTCTGTTTTGGATTTGTGTTTTTGTTCATTGGAATTTGTTTGTGATTTGGAATCTTACTTTGCAGGACGCAAGACATGTTTCAACGCAGTAAATGCCCTAATTTTCTGTGCAACCATTTTATATCACAACTACCCTTCCGTATGTCAACGCCGACCCGCACGTCGGTTTTGCGCTTGAATTGGTGCAAGCGGACATTATCGCGCGATATCGGGAACTTGCAGGCGACGAGGTGTTTTTCAACACCGGCACCGACGAGCACGGCGTAAAGATTTACCGCAAGGCACTCGAAGCGGGGAAGAGTCCACAGGCATATGTGAATGAATATGCGGAAAAGTTTCGAAACCTCAAAAATGTGCTCGGGCTCTCCGACGACATTCATTTCATCCGCACCACGGATGAACGCCACAAAAAAGCCGCGCAGGAGTTTTGGAGGCGATGTCAACAAAATGGATTTATTGACGAGAAACCAAGGTTGTACAAAATCAGGTATTGTGTGGGATGTGAGCTTGAGAAAACCGATTCGGAGCTTGTTGACGGTAAGTGCCCGGTCCATCCGAACCTCGAACTTGAAATAACAGAGGAAGAAAACTACTTTTTCAAATTTTCGGCGCTTGAACCGAAACTCAAGGACTATTATGCGCGGAACCCCGATTTTGTCGTACCCGATTTCCGGTTTAATGAAATTAAGGCATTTGTTGACAGGGGACTGGAAGACTTCAGTACCTCACGCCTCAAAGAAAAGATGCCGTGGGGCGTGCCGGTTCCGGGTGACGAGAAACACGTTATGTACGTTTGGTTCGACGCGCTCGTCAGCTATATCTCTACGCTTGGCTGGCCCGATGATATGGCGCAGTTTGAGAAGTTCTGGGGAACGATTGAGACGCCGAACGCCATACAAATGGCAGGGAAAGACCAAATTCGCCAACAGGCCGCCATGTGGCAGACAATGCTTATGGCGGCGGGACTTCCTCCGTCAAAGCAGATCGTTATTCACGGGTTTGTCCAAAGCGGAGGGCAGAAAATGTCCAAATCGCTTGGAAACGTCATTGACCCCGTTGCTATCGTCAATGAGTACGGCACGGATGCGCTCCGTTTCTATCTCGCTCGGCACATTCACCCATTTGAAGATTCGGATTTTACGATGGAGAAATTCAAAGAGGCGTACAACGCCGACCTTGCGAACGGCATCGGTAATTTGGTCAGCCGCATCATGAAGATGTCAGCCGATTATATAAAAGATACCAATATACGAATGGGTACTAATGATACGAATGGATACGAATACCCGAAAGAATATGCGAGAGCGTTTGACCTATACAACCTCCAAGCCGCCGCGGAATACATTACGCAGGGAATAGCGCGCATAGACCGCCGCATTCAGGAAACCGAGCCGTTTAAGTTGGTGAAGCGCGACGCGGCGGCGGGGCAGAAAATTATCGCGGAATTGGTCCGCGAATTGTCTTTTGTCGCGCAACTGCTTTTGCCGATTATTCCCGAAACTGCTTTAGAAATAGAACAGCTCGTTCGCGAAAACAAAATGCCGGAAAAGCCGCTCTTCCCGCGAAAATAGTTTTTTCTTTGTCTTTCACATTCCTCCTTTCCTTCCGCCAGAGGCGGATCCGCCTTGGGAGGAAAATGGAGCACTCGCGTCTTCGCGAGGAGGGATTTATCCCCCTTAATAAAGGGGGCTGCCTTGGGGGGTTGTCTTCCCCCTTAATAAAGAGGGTCAGGGGGTTGTTGAATCCTCCGCCCTCAATGACTCGGGCACCTCCTTTAGGAAAGGAGGAATTGAGCCGTTTTTTGGGAGGTGTGGACACTTTACGACAATCGGGCTTGCTTTTTATCGGAGAATATGGTATCTTGTTGCCAGCACAAAAACCTAACATCGTTCATTCATCTCAACCACAGGAGTGTTATGCCCATTTTAGTTGTTCTTTTCGTCCTATTGGCATTAGTTTGGATCCCAATCGCGATTACGATCATAGTTGGATTATTTCCGGCTTGGTTTTACCTCTGTATTCGCGAAGGCAGTAAAGAGGAGCACAATATTTTTGTGATGATAACCCTCTTTTTGGTCGGAGAGTCTGTTGCCTTTTTCGCTTTCTTTTCCATCATTGGTAACTAAAACACTGAATCTG
>JBBUCR010000202.1:0-2420 GCA_038057695.1 Patescibacteria group bacterium
CTATAGAATTAGAAATTAGGTAATTAGAGATTTTCATGCCTTTCTCCGACCCCTCCCACACCATCGCACAGTTTGAACTCCAAAGTGGCTCCACCGTCGCCGACCTCGGCGCCGGTACCGGAGAGCTCTCTATCCTTGCCGCGGAGGCGGTAGGTGAGGCGGGCAGAGTGTACGCCATTGAAGTTCAGAAGGAGCTTTTGGAAAAGCTCAAAAGTCACGCTAGGGCGGCGCGTACGCACAACGTAGAAGCTCTGTGGGGCGATATTGAACGTGTACACGGAACGCACCTTAAAGACGCCACTGTTGACTCATGCATCGCTTCCAATGTGCTTTTTCAGATTGAACACAAGGATGGTTTTGTGGCGGAGATTAAGCGCATCCTGAAACCAGGAGGCAGAGTGCTCGTCGTGGACTGGAAGGAATCCTACAAGAATATGGGTCCGCACATTGAGCACGTGGTCACCGAAGTGGAAGCGCGGCGTCTTTTTGACAAGGGCGGATTTGCGTTTGTGAAAAAGATTGAGGCGGGAGAACACCATTACGGAATTATTTTCAGGAAGACTTGAAAATAATTCCGAAAACACAAAGCACAATGCCCAAAAACCAAACAAACGGCCCACAACACGATACCAAAAAGACCAAACAAAGAATTTGGCTCCGTTTGCGCTTTGAGTAGTTTGTGCTTTGTTTGGATTTTTGTGCGGTTTGTGTTTTGTGCAGTTTTGAACAGGTGAATTGTCCTTTAGCTATACTTTTTTGATATACTTACCATCGTGAACAGTTTTCAGACAATAATCCTCGGCATCTTCGGCTTCTTCATTATCGCGGGGCTTCTCACCGTCGCGCTCGTGAAGCAGAAGGGCGGTCCCGATGTTGTTTCGCTCTCCATATGGGGAAGCGTCCCGCAGGCGGCGGTTGCGGATGTCCTCCGGAGTACCTTTACGAGCGAAACACTGAAGGTGTCGTATCGCGCCGTTCCGGAAGAGTCTCTTGACCAAACGCTCCTTGAAGCACTCGCCGCGGGAAGAGGCCCCGATATGGTGCTTCTGCCGCTTGAACTTCTCTCGCGCTACAAGGATAAATTACAACTTATTCCATACGGCACGTACACCGAGCGCACGTTTAAAGACAGCTTTATTCAGGAAGGTGACCTCTTTTTGTTTCCGAAAGGTATTATCGCGCTTCCGTTCTATCTTGACCCTCTCGTGATGTACTTTAACCGCGACCTGCTTGATGAAGCGGGCGTCGCGGTGCCTCCGAAATACTGGGACGAATTTATTTCGCTCGCGAAGAAACTGACGGTACGGGACGAGGACGGCAATATCTCGCGGAGCGCCGTCGCGCTCGGCGAATTCCGGAACGTACAGTACGCCAAAGAAATTTTGGCGACCATGTTCCTGCAGTCGGGGAACCCGATTATTACCACGGATTCGTCGGGAACCCACGCGACGCTCGGCCAAACCGGCATCTCTTCCATTCTTGATTTTTACAACGAGTTCGCGAATCCGCGAAAACCCGATTATTCCTGGAACCGCGCGCTTCCGAACTCCAAGAACCTGTTTCTCTCCTCGCGCCTCGGTGTGTACTTTGGCCTCGGGAGCGAATACAATGAACTGCACAAAGGAAACCCCAATCTTGATTTTGATGTCGCGCTCTTCCCAAGACCTCGAAATCAAAGCGTGGGTATCGTGTACGGCAAACTCACCGGCGTTTCCGTTTTGCGCACCTCGCGTAATCTCTCCTCAGCCCTGCAAGTCGCCTACACGCTTACGGCTCCGAAAGTGGGAAGTCTGCTCCGTTCCAAAACAGGCCTTCCCCCGGTACAGCGCTCCCTGCTCACAGCGAAGCCGACGGACGCATACGGGGCGATTATGTATGACTCCGCGACCCGCGCGCGCGGCTTCCTTGACCCCAACCCGAAAGCCTCAACGGAGATATTCCGGAATATGATTGAAGGGATGACAAGCGGGAAGACACGAGGTTCGGAAGCCGCGCTCAAAGCGCAGACGGAATTGAATGGAGCGATGCGATAGTAAAACGAATCGGCAGGCAAGCTTTGTTTTTCGCCCTGGAATGCGGTGAGAGTATGAACAGGCTCTTAGAAACTGTCTGAAAACCTACCATGAGCTGTAGTATTGAAGCCATTTCGCGTCGTCGCCACGCCAGCTTCGGTAAAAAACGGCTCATCCTCGGTCGGAGTAGCTGGCTATACCTCCCTCCTCTTCACCGTTTTTTCCGCGAATCTGACGCGGCTTTGGATTGCGATAGCTTTTCAGACAGTTTCTAAACGTATCTACTTCTGAAAACCGGCGGGAGAAGAATCGGAGAAATAGCCGTGCGCTTCTCGGTACATGAGTTCTCGTAACAATAACAGCGCGTGCGGACAGATTGCGCGAAGTCGGGTACCCGTGGCATACTGG
>JBBUCR010000203.1:0-4297 GCA_038057695.1 Patescibacteria group bacterium
AGGGAAAGCGCGAGAAGCGCTTGTGTAAGCGAGATAGTACCATTGAGTGACGAAACGGCGAACGAAGCGCCGGTCACATCCCCGACCGCTTTTTCAAACTCCGCGTTCCATGGCCTGCCTTTCAAGTTGCCTTTAAGATAGTCAGAAACGGCCTTCGCTTCTTCTTCCCCGAACCACGCTTCCATCTGAGGTATGTTCATACTGTCTGTAATCTTATGGCCACTACATTTGTTATAGTATACCCCCACACCAACTTTGTCCCAAAGTTAGTGTGGGGGTATACTACCCCACTGAGTCCCATAGTAGAATTTCAAGTTGCGGAGTTAATGGGGTCTACACGCTCGCGAATTACGTTTGTTGATTACTATTTTAACACGATTTCAAATGCTTGTTTCGCAGGGAACTACTTGAAATCTCACTACAGGACGATCCCGTTAGAAATAGCGGACGCTCTCAAGAGAACTGTGCGTATGAATAAAAGAGATTTATTAGCAATACATCGTAAGTGGCGCGAATGGTTATGTGTCCGCGTCCTATTTCTAACGGGATGAAAATCTTTTTCATTACATCAAAACTGAAAAATCAGGACACCGCATCGGGCTCCGTCATTGAGATTGACTATATGATGCGCGAGCTTGTTTCGCTTGGGAATGACGTTACGGCCGTTACGGTATATTCGCGGGACAACGACCTTACCGAAAAGACTCCCTACGGAGTACTCTATGAGCACGTGACGACCCCGCGTCTTATTCCCGCGCAGCTTGCGGTATACCGGATACTGAAGAAATACGAGAAAGATGCCGATATTTTTCATATTGACGCGCAGTATATGTATGGAGGAGGACTCTATCGGTTGCTTGGTGGGATACGTCCGCTCTTCGCGTATCTTATCCGTCCGCCGCTCATCAAAGATGAATATGTTTCCTATTTCTTCCAGAAGCGCTACCAGAAAAAGAGTTGGTCGCTTGGCGGAACCTTTCTTGCCCTTAAGAAATCCATTCGGTATTTCATTGAGCGTTTTATCTTCACGCCTATCCTCGCGAATCACGTTGACTATGTTTCCTGCCTCAATCCCTTGTTGCTTAAGGAACACCGGCAGTTTGGTTTGAAAAAAGCAAACTATGGGCTCATTATCGGAGACACCTACCCCATGGATGCCGTCATGCGGAAAACAGGGATTACCACAGAGCATTACCAAGAACACGCCGGCACGAACGAAAAAGTGGTGTTGTATTGTTCGGGGAGAATGGCGCCTGGTAAAGGGTATGACCTGCTCCTTGAGGCATTTGCGCGTGTAGAGCACAAAGACCGCTTCAAAGTAATCCTCGGGGGCACCGGACCGGAGGAGGGAATGGTTCGTCAGGCCATCGCCGATCTTGGATTACAAAAGAACGTTGAACTTACCGGCTGGGTAAGTCGGGAGAAAATGTTCGAGTATCTCAAAATGACCGATATCTATGTCTTCGCGCGGTGGGGCACGACGCTCTCCGCACTCACGCTCATGGAAACCATGACGTTCGGTATTCCGCTCATCGTGCCGCGCGGTACGGGCCTTTCGTGGACGGCGGGGAAGAGTGCGCTTACTTTTGAGCCTGAAAATCCGGATGATCTCGCACGGCAGATTGAGCGCCTCGGGGCTGATGTGGAGCTCCGCAGGGAACTTTCTCGGCAATGCTATGAGCGCCTCAAAGAAGCCGACATCGACCCGCATCAGACAGTGGTTGCGATAAACGTTATCATGAAGAGTCTAGTCTTTAGTCCCAGGGACAAGTACCCGCTTAAGCGCTTTCTTCAGGGGTACGGGCATTCTGGTAAATAACCGGTAAATCTTTTGCGTGAGCATAAGTGCATCTCCGTAGCATCGCATAGAGAGACCCTGAAGAACATCGCGGACGCGGTATTCTTTTGTTTTTTGCATAATCGTCGTAGTATCCACGATGCGGATATTCCTCCATCCGCGCTTTCCGAGTACAAACGTTCGCAGAATCTTTCTTGGTCCCGGCCAGCCGTGGAACGGCTGCTGCTCTTGTATGACAACACGAAGAGCCGGGTACGTATTATGCAGCGCAATTATCCCGCCATCGACGACAAACTTGCTCCACGTCAAGAAGTCTTCTTTACCCGGTTCGTAGGCGTGATAGTTGACGTCAAGATAGAGAAGCTCAATCGGCTTATCCCAGGTGAGAGCTACTTTGTCCGAAAAATCCAAAATCGGTTTGACGATATTCTCTACTTTGGCCGACGCGATGTTTTTCTTGAACTCGTCAAAGGTCCAGATAGCTTCTCCGTGGCGTTTCGCGAGGTGGTCCGGACTTCCCGTGTGGGGGTCTATAGCGTATACCGGGACGTTCTTTCCCGCCTGTGAGCCGAGGCCAAGCGCGACGGTTGATTTTCCTTTCCACGACCCGATTTCCACAATAACCCCATTTCCCGTGCATGTTTTTGCCATGTCAAAAAGCGCGTGCAGTTCCGGGTCGGACGCCCATCCTTGTATGGGACCCGCACAGTCACGAATGCGCGCTTTTTCGGAGGAGTTCGGCATGGGTTATGAACGCGCAAGATTGAGATTAAGTTTTTTGGCAAGGTAGTCCACAAAGGGCGTCACTTCTCTCTTTTTCTTTCCCATTTCGGTCGACCCTTCTTTCAACCAGAGTTGCACAAGGTCGAGCGGCGCACCTTCTTTGAATAGGGCGGCGATGAGATTCCGGAGCGAGGATTCATCGGGACGGAACTGCCCCAGCTGTTCCTTAATAAGATTGGGAAGGTCGGTAACGGTAGTGCATTTCCTTACTGTGGGGAGCATGTTGTAAAACGTGTCGCCGAAGGTGATAACCGGTTTTTGCATAAGCACCGCCTCCCATCCGCTTGTTCCCGTAAGTGTCACAATCAGTTTTGCGCGCCGGAGGATGTCAAAGTTGATTACGGTTGGCGGAAGTAATTTAAGATTTGGGATCTTTTTAAGCTCCCTGTAATAACTCCTCGGCCGGAATCCCCACATACTCGGATGCTCTTTAACGTACAGCGTCATATGCATGGGGAGTGAGCGGGCAATTTGTTTGCACATCCACAGTTGGTCGTTGTAGTACGGGGCAAAGAGCGCGATGGACATCTCGGGTTCAAGTTGCAGTGGATAGAAAACAAAGTCCTCATTCGGATTGAAAACGCCGTAGAAATTTTGAAAGCCAAACAGCACACGCGTCTTCCGCTTGACACGGTCGATGAGAAGATACAGGGGATTTTTTATGTAATCCCGGTTTTTGTAACGTAGATAGTCCTTGGTGTTCCGTATCAGCCAGTAGACGGACGTTCCGATGTATTGGGGTAAAAGGAACCTAAACTGCCTTCCGCGATGCACGGGCCGCTCTTTAAGGGTGTCGTACGCCGTGTATGGTGCCGGTTTTTCCCGGAAGGTGCGGAGGAATTCATCCGCGCGGGCGGTTTCTTCCGTAAGTACCAATTTCTTCTTCTGGAGCTCTTGGAATACGCTTTCGACAAAGGTCAGTCCCTCATACTTTTCGGTGAGTGTATAGTTTACACCGATACGTTCCGAAACGATGAAGAGAGTTTTTATCCCTTTTTTCTTCGCGATATGGTAGAGTAAAAAACAACTCACATCAGTAATAACCGAAAAGACGATAACGTCGGGCTTTTCCGTATCCAGAAAAGTAATGATTTTTCTCGCGCTTCCGGTAATGGTCCGCATCATTTCTTCGTGTGAAAGGAGCGGCGTATGATACGGGTATTCCCGAAGTCCGAGCCCGTATCTCACCGTGCGGTCAATTTCTATATACGGCCACAGGTTCGGAATGCCGTACTCTCTTTCCAGTTGATTGAGGTACGCGACATCAAGCGGTTCATCTCTATATGAGTTATGTAAATCGGCTTCCATTAAAAGACCGGAATAGGCAATGTCGGTTTGTTTTTGGAGGTATGTGAGACTTGGCGTAAGCTCTACATACGCGCAGAAATCTTTCACGCCATAGCGCTCTTTAAGGTTTACGGCCATCGCGTGCCCGGTGTAGGCGAATTGTCGCTGTAATTGAAAGCAGATTTTCATGATTGTACTGTTGTACTATAGTAGTTAGTGTCGGGAAATCAACGCTGTAACAAAGGGTGCGTGTAAAGGGTTTTGAGAAAGACACATCTACAATAACCAACAAATTTGTCCATTTGTCATACCCATGATTTCTTTGGAGAACCTAAAAAAGTCAGCGCAAAAACTTTTTGGACCGCGTGTCTATTTGCGTTCTCTCGAGGTTGGGGATGATACAGACCGCTATTCCGGCTGGCTTTCCGA
>JBBUCR010000204.1:0-2161 GCA_038057695.1 Patescibacteria group bacterium
CGGAACTCACTGCCTGGATTGCTTCGGGCTCCGCCCTCAGAGTGACGGAATCGGGGATTTCGTAATTCACCGTCTCAAAGGAACATAGACAGAAGTAGATTTCCTATTCGTAGCCATTCGCATATTTGTATAATTCGTGTTTTTGTATGTTTACCTCCAAGAAATCGTGCAAAGAGTGCGAGCCGGCGCAGGTAAATCATTTTGTTATCAGGGCCTCCTCCTACATGGGGCTGTTCATCAAGCCTCTGCTGAAACCGCTTGATTATTTCACTCGGGTGATACTCCCTCCCCGTTCGTTCTCGTGGTTCAATCTCGTCGCACCGAAGGTGCTCCGTACGCTTGCGTTTTTCCATATAGGAAAAATTGAAACGGAAGTGCAAAAAGACGACAGCGACCGGACGCGCTGTTTTTGGGAAGAAGCAAAACGGCGCGGCATTTCTATGGTTATGTACCGATGCGGCCCTATTAAGGATTTGTTCATCGCGAGATACAAGGGTCGGACGATTTGCTTTGACGGACTTCCCCGTCCTGTCGGCCCCGAAGCACAGTCGCTGTATTGGATGGATAACAAACCGCTTATGCGTGAACGCTTTAAGGAGCACGGTATTCCCGTAGCTCGCGGCGCGGCGGCATTTCGGGCGCGCCGCGCGACTCAGATTTTCCATTCGCTTCAAAAACCGGTTATCGTGAAGCCCTACAGCGGCTCGCGGAGCCGGCACACGACTGTTCATCTCAATACCGAGGAAGAATTCCTCCGCGCGTTTCGGAGCGCGAAAGTGCTTTCCCCGCTCGCGCTTATTGAGGAAGAGCTGGAAGGTTTTGTGCACCGCGGGACACTTATCGGCGGCAGGCTCATTGCCGTGATGCGCCGCGAACCTCCATATGTTATCGGCGATGGCATACGCACGGTCCGAGAGCTTGTGGCGGAAGAAAACAGGCTGGAAGGCAGGCACGGAAATACATTCCACCCAATCGTTTTGGAACAGGAGGCACAGCGGGAACTCGCGCGGCAAAAATTACATTTGGAGAACGTCCCGCGGTATGGACGGCTCGTAACGCTAAACCAGAAAGTGAGCAGAGGCATCGGCGCGAGCACGACCGACCTTACGGACGAAATGCACCAAGAGAATCGCGCGCTTTTAGAAAAAATCGGAGCACTTCTCAAGGACCCGCTTGTCGGTGTTGATTTTATTATGCAGGACGTCCGCGTCCCGTGGCGCGAGCAAAGCCACGTCGGCGTTATTGAGTGCAATTCGCTTCCCTTCATTGACCTCCATCACTACCCACTCCACGGCAAACCGCGCAATGTCGCCGGCGCGCTGTGGGATTTGATATATCCACATTCAGCTATCCGCAGTGATTCCATTTCAAATTAAATCTAATCTGTGGTATAAACTAGCTTGTCTTGATTCATGATTTAAGATTTAGGATATAGGAATTAAGGGAAGACCGCCCATAGCTCAGCTGGTAGAGCAATCGCCTCTTAAGCGAAAGGTCCTTGGTTCGAACCCAAGTGGGCGGACACGGTGTAACTGGAACTTGTAACGGTAACATGTAACTGGAACAGAGAGTCAACGAAATGCGCTAAAGTCTGTTACCGTTATTCAGTTACTTGTTACCGTGAATTACGAAACTCGCGCTCTGCGTCTGTTCTGTCATTGCGAGCACTTCGCTGTCGCTCTGCACAGGCTCCGCGAAGCAATCCAGAAACAACCGGAACTCACTGCCTGGATTGCTTCGGCTCTGCCCTCAGAGTGACGGAATCGGGAGTTTCGTAATTCACAGTTGTTACCGTTACAGTGAAGTTGGGCAGGTGGCGAAATTGGCTAGACGCGCCAGCCTTAGGAGCTGGTGGAGCAATCCATGGGAGTTCAAGTCTCCCCCTGCCCACAAAAATTGGATTGATAAAGAAACCGATAAAAACCTATACCTGTAGGGCTGGTTTGACTATGTTACAGTATTGACTTTGCGTCAAAAGTGTGATAGCATATGTAATATGACCGTCAAAGTGGCGGTTGTGCCCTTTGATAACTGAATAAATCTCAACTCAAAAATAAAGTCCTCACGACAACCCGTGGGGCAATGAAAGGTTGGATAAACTATGGAAAAACCTACTGGCGGTAGAAGTGGCGGAAGCGGTGGTACGGCAGGCGGAACAGGC
>JBBUCR010000205.1:0-1705 GCA_038057695.1 Patescibacteria group bacterium
GGTGTTCCTATTCGCAGGTATTCGCAGATTCGTATCATAGACTGATTAGTATTCATAACGTTTCCAAAAGTGAGGTAAAGCTCGTTTCTCCAGGAATTGCGCGCAACCCTTCTTCAAGAATTGCCCTCGCTTTTGCCGAATTTCTAAGCAAATAACGGTAAAACTCAAACAAACGCAGGTATCTGTATGATGTCTTCGGGTCTAACGTAACGGCCAAACGGTAATATTCTTCCGCCTTTTGGTAATCTTTCAGATAATCCCCGTAGATAACACCGAGATTATCCGCAAACACCGCATTTCTCGGAATGAGCTTAAGAGCGTATGCGTAGGCCTCTTTCGCTCCTTCATAGTCCTCAATACCCTTCCGTGCCATACCTAAGTCTGCCCAGAGAGTAGCATTTGCCGGGTTTTCTTTAAGAGAAGTAACGAGTGTTTCTATTTCCTTTTTTGCTTCGGTGACGGTTCTGGGAAGAAAACTAGCGGGAATGATGACTTGTCGGTCAAGGGAGGGCGGAGGTATGTCTGTTTTTCTTTCCGCCGTTGATGAAGCGGCTACATACCCATACTGAATCCCCGGTGAATCCATGGTAGCCCTTCTGGAGATATCCGAAATGAAAGGCAACGGGATATTCCCTTCCGAATCTGTGTTCCAAAGTGGTCCCTTATACATACCCCAGAAAATGGCACCGACAAGCACTATAGTGCCTATGATTATCATGATTTTCTTTGTGGCCATAACGTGGAGTAGTATAGCGAATTTCGGCTGAAACCGCAAAGAGACTGTGAATGGAGCAGGACGTTGAAGGCAAGGTGCTGGGTAAACGCAAAACCCACTCCGGCCGTAGCCTAAGGGGGTTTGTGCGATTGTGCTAACCGATTGTCACAAGCAACCGATTAACTTAAGACATTAGATGGCCTTCTCGGAAGCCTGCGTTGACAGAGAGCCTGTCGGCGTAACGAGTGAGCCATTCTTGTCGTAGATAGGAATACCGTAGCTGTTTGTCCAGTCGAGGTTTGTCTCGGCTGTAGCGGCGGTAGTCGGGCTCGTTGTTGAGAACGGTGACCAGATAATGTTGTTCGTTGACGATGAGAACAGAGGGTTGTTTGTGGAGTTCGTCGGAGCGATGCCTGTGGTGCTTGCCATAAGGTAGGTATTAGCACTCGGTAGCTTCGGATAGGCTGTGTCATTGAGCAACTTAGCGTTGAGTGAATTGGTGCCGGCCGCCATACCGCTGACCGTGGCGGAAAGGATGTATTCCTTACTGCCACCAGCCGGGACACGTCGTGACTCGTTGGCGTCAAAGACGATTTCAACCGCATCCAAGTCAGAACCACCTGTTTCTACGTCAGTTACGTTAACTGCCGCTGCATTCGCAAGGACGCCGCCTCCACGAAGCTCGAAGCTCATCACTCTGAATCCAGTCGGACCCGAAGTTGAGATTCCGAAGCTCACTTTGTAGAGCATCATGTCGCTGGCCGCATCCGGGTTCGTCACCGTGAACTTATAGACCGGGTCGCCCGTCACGAGGGAGTTCGCTCCCAAGTTCGTGACTGTAATGGTCGGAACGTTCTTGAAGATACGTACACCGTTCGTTGTAACGTCGGTTGTGTACCCTGAGATGTTCGCTTGCGAATCAACGCCTGTCGCGTAGTTTCCGTTGATACCTACGTTGTTACCATCATAGGTAACCGCGAGGAACGCGCC
>JBBUCR010000206.1:0-1632 GCA_038057695.1 Patescibacteria group bacterium
TCCGGAGTGGCGTGTTCATACCACGAAGAAGTTCGAGCGACTTTAGACAAAACATCGCAATGAGTCCTATAAGCGAAACGACAAGAACGGTTGTAGAAAACCACATAAAAGTTATGCTCGCTATGAGCGATCTCCTGCCGCGTACCGCGTGAAGCGGGATACTTCAATTTTCTCACCAAACCTCTGTATCGCGTTCTCAATGAGATTGCGCACCGTCTGGTCGGGATTTTTTATGAACGGCTGTTCAAGCAGTATTTTTTCGTTAAAAAATGAGTTACGTTTGCCCTCTAAAATCTTCTCCTGCATCTCTTTGGGTTTCCCCTCCACCTCCTTTAAGAGTACTTCCTTCACACGCGCAAGTGTTTCGTCGCTCACGTCTTCGCGCTTCACGTATTCCGGCTTGGATGCGGCAATATGCATCGCGATATCGTACGCGAGCGCCTTGAACGCTTCATTCCCCGATACGAAATCGGTCTCGGACGAGAGCTCAACCAAAACGCCAACCGTGCCTCCATGATGAATGTACGAAGCGACGGTTCCCGCTCCGAGTGTCCGGTCAGCTTTTTTGGCGGCGGCATCGGCGCCTTTCCGCTGGAGTATCACTTTCGCTTTCTCCACATCACCCTTCGCCTCCTCAAGTGCTGTGCGGCAGAGCATTACCGAAACGCCAGTGGCATCGCGCAATGCTTTGATTTGTTCGGTAGTAATCATGGTAGTAATCACGAGATGTAGTTATTTTACTACATTTCTAAACTGCGCAAAACACAGATTACACAAAAATCCAAACAAAGCGCAAACTTTTGAAAAGCACAAAGACGAGAGCGGGTTTTCTTCGTTTGGGTTTTTGTGATTTATGTTTTGTTTGGGTTTTTGGAAACTGTGCTTTGTGTATTTAGGAACTGGCAGGCGGAGGAATTGTTTTCCCCGATTGATACGCCGCAACGATGCGCTCGACAAAGAACGCGATCGACTGACGAGACGCGTCATTGCCCGGAATCATGTAATCCACTTTAGAAAGGTCACAATCGGAACTCGCAAGCGCGATAACCGGTACGCCCTCCTTCTTGGCCTCCGTCACGGCGAGGGCTTCTTTCCCGGGGTCAATGACGAACATCGCTCCCGGCATACCCTTTAGCGACACGAGGCCGCCGAACATTTCCTGCAGTTTCAAAACCTCGCGGTCAATGAGCAGCCGCTCCTTTTTCGTGTATTTGATGAGTTCACCTTTTTCGCGTTTCTGTATGAGGTCGAGCATTTTATCAATGCGCGCGCGGATGTTCGCGAAATTGGTGAGCGTACCACCAATCCAGCGTCCGGAGACGACTGGCAGAGCAAGTCTCGCCGCGCCGCTTTTTACCGCCTCGCGCGCCTCATTCTTGCCACCGACGAACAAGAGTACCTTGCCCGCTTTTGAAAGATTTCTTACGAATTCCTCCGCTTTCTCAAGGGAAGACTTGGTTTTCTCAAGGTCAAAGATTTCAACTCCGCTCTTCACGCCAAAGATAAACGGGGCGACCGTCGGGTGGCGTTTGGAACGCCGATAGCCGAAATGCGCCCCCGCTGAAAAGAGGGCGTCAATAACGGGGTCGTTTGTGGTCTGTCCCTTGTCGGTCATGGAGTGAGAGTGTAGCA
>JBBUCR010000207.1:0-1407 GCA_038057695.1 Patescibacteria group bacterium
CTTAGTTTTTAGATTTGGCATACCATTTTGATTATAGTCATTGGTACATTATATATCGAGCAAAACACGAGCAGTTATCCACAGGGCATTCCCCTATCAATCCGTCACAACGGATTGATAGGGGAATGGTATACTCTCCGCATGTCCGAACAAGCGTTTGTAACTGCCTACAAAAGACTCAACCCAAAGCAAAAGGAGGCGCCGGACGCACTTCTGTCATTCTTGCGAAAGCAGGAATCCAGGTTCTCGGGCGTATTTTCTGGATTCCAGCTTTCGCTGGAATGACAGGACAGGGAGTTTCGTAATTCACAGTTAGATACGCTTTATGCCACAGGATAAATACAAGGCAGTATGGGTTTCCCATTCATCTATAGGGGATTTTCTAAAATGTCCCCGCGCGTATTTTTTGCGTAATGTCTATAAAAATGAGCAGGGAAGAAAGATAAATATCGTAAACCCCGCTCTCTCGCTCGGGCAAGCGGTACATAAGGCAGTGGAGGGCTTGGGGAATTTCAAGGCGGATGAGCGTTTCAAAAGACCGCTTGAGCAGGCATTTGAGGAGGCGTGGGGAAAAGTTTCAGGGAAGCGAGGGGGCTTCATAAGTGACGCTGAAGAAAAAGAAGCAAAGGAACGCGGACTCGCTATGATTCAAAGAGTAGAGAAAAATCCCGGGCCACTTAAGAATAAGACGGTAAGGTTGAAAGAACACGAAATGCTCCCCAATTTCTTTCTGTCCGAGCCAGATAACATCATTTTGTGCGGGAAAATAGACTGGATTGAATATATTCCCGAAGACGACAGTGTGCGTTTGCTTGATTTCAAGACAGGAAGGAGCGAAGAAAAAGAAGATTCACTCCAACTTCCGATTTACCTACTTCTTATGAAGAACCTTCAGAAACGAAACGTAACTGGTGCGTCGTATTGGTATTTGGATAAAGACGATACCCCGAAAGCGGTTACTTTACCAGAATACGAAAAAGCATACGCTGATGTTTTGGCGGTAGCTCGGAGGGTAAAAGAAGCGCGAGAGAAGAAAGAATTTCCCTGTCCAAAGGGCGAGGGTGGATGCTACGCCTGCCGTCCATTTGAAAAAATCCTTCGTGGCGAAGCGGAATATCTGGGCGTAGGGGAGTATACACAAGATTTGTATTTGGTGAAATAGCATGAGCTCGGATAGATTTCAAAAGGAATATAAAAAGCTCAACTCCCAACAAAGGGAGGCGGTGGATGCCATAGATGGGCCAGTGATGGTGATTGCCGGGCCCGGAACAGGAAAAACAAAGGTCCTCACCATGCGAATTGTAAAGATTTTAGAGGAAGGACTTTCGCCTGCCGATGGGATTTTATGTCTGACGTTTACGAATTCAGGCGTTCGTGCTATGCGTGAACGGCTGACCGAGTTCACGG
>JBBUCR010000208.1:0-7319 GCA_038057695.1 Patescibacteria group bacterium
GAAGGAGTTTGGCGATTTGAATCCGTCGGGCAAGCATTATGGACTCTGTCGCGGATAGTAAATCCTTAAAGAAGCATTTTACCTCCTCTTTGCTCTCAAGAAGAGCGACCATTGTCCAGAATTCTTCAAGTATACGCGCCCTTTCTTTTGGGTTTATTTTATACAGTCTCTTTCTTGGCATATCCTAATTATCCAATACTACTATACTACAGAGTATAGTAGTATTGGATTACACATAGATATATTGGTGTCCTTTATTCATATTAGCCCCGACTGAGCAGAAGATGAACTGCTTTTTTGATATGAGATTCAGTCATTCCGTAATGCTCCAAGATTTCTTCCGGCTTACCCGATTGTCCGAACAGATTATTCACCCCGACGAATTCCATCGGGACAGGATATTTCTGCGCGAGGAGTTCGGCGACTGCGCCCCCCATACCGCCGGTGGTTTGGTGTTCTTCAACAGTCACAATTCTTCCGCACTCCCTTGCGAGTTCAAGAATTGACTTCTCATCAAGCGGTTTTATGGTTGAGAGGTTGAGCACGGTCACCGTTACTCCCTCGCCTTCCAATTCTTTCGCTGCCACCAGTGCTTTATGTAAAAGACTTCCGGTTCCAATTATCCCCACTCTCTTGAGGTCTGACCTCTCTCCCGATGTGAGGTCAGACCTCGAAGAATAAAACATTTGTGCTTTGCCGATTTCAAACGGAGTCTCTGCCGTCGTGATGACCGACGTTTTCTCGCGGGCGAGCCGCAGGTACACCGGCGTTTTTGTTTTTGCGGCGGCAATGGTCGCTTTTTTCGCCTCTATGGAATCACACGGAGAAATAACAACCATATTCGGGAGGACGCGCATCAGCGCTATGTCCTCAACTGCCTGATGCGTCCCGCCGTAGGGACCGACAGAGACTCCCGCGTGAGAACCGACAATCACCACCTTTCGGTCGTTGTAGCAAATGGTCGTCCGGATCTGCTCCCAATTTCTCCCTGGGCTGAACATGGCGTATGACGAACAAAACGGAATTTTTCCCATGGCCGCCATGCCACTCGCGACCGTTACCAGATTCTGTTCCGCGACTCCCACTTCCACAAACCGCTCGGGAAATCTCTTGGCAAAAAGATGCATCTGGGTTGATTCGGTAAGGTCTGCGCAAAGCCCGACCACGCGCTCGTCCGCTTCCGCCGCAGCCAAAAGCCCTTCGCCAAAGCCTTTGCGAATTGGCGCCTGCTCGACATCCTTGTCGAAGATCTTTGGATTTAGTTTTACTGTGTGGTTGAGCATATTGACAATAAATATCTCATTAGTATATACTATAACTCTATTTGGGATTATCCCACGACCCCGCCTGAAAGGGCGGGACAAATTTTCTCCCAAGATACAAAAGAAAAAATCCCTCCCTTATTGTCTGGATATCTTTTTCGTTAAGTTCTCCGTATTTCTCTAACAATCGCTTCGCGCTCAATACCCTTGCTTGACTCAATACAGCCACACATTCTATTTCGCGATGTGTAATCGGCACATACCAAGTGCCACTTTTTATTTGAGTTGAGAGTGGAATTGCAAAAAAGCCGTCTGCACTTAATTTCTTAAAAATAATTGCCGGACGAGAGAATTTGCTACCTTTCCCGTTAACCTCAATACCAATATTTTCTCCAAAACTGCACCACCAAACTTCGCCTTCTTTAAACAACGGCAATTTGTGAATGTTGCCGTGCAGTTTTTCTTTCAATCCTATCCACTCCAAAAATCGTTTTATTGTCTTCTCAATCATTGATGCTAATTACCGACTGAAGGACATGCCGTAGAGACAAGTAAAATTGAAAGAAATAAAACTAACCAATATAAAACAATTCTAAATCTACTTAAATTCCTTTCTGACCTTGTCGTATTGAAATAATGAATATATCCGACAATCAAAACGACAGCGGACAACAACAAGGGGATCAAATAAAATATTCTTTCGTTAAAACAAGGGAAAAATCCTGAAATTGCGTTAAATCTAAAAGCTGAAAAAAGACGAGGAAAAACATAATAAAAAGTAAAAATAATAAAAATGGAACCCGCTATAGGTTCAAAATAATTGAACTTCTTTTCTAAACTAACTATCTTAACCAAAAAACTATCAAGGTTATTTTTTAATTTTACATTGTCATTTTTCATTTTAATTTCAACAGATATCACTTCACCATCAACTTCAGCCCCAACCCAGCCGTCACCTTCTTCAAAAAAGAAAGCGTTGGATTCGTCCGGCCGGACTCAAACCGCGCGAGTGCCGACTGCGCCACGCCTATTTTTTGAGCAAGTCCTTTTTGAGTAAGTTTTCTCTCTATACGAGCCCTCACCAGTGCATTATAAATAGCAAACTCAATCTCAAGGTCGTCATAAACCTTTTTATTAGCAGGGTCCTTCAAAAACTCTTCCATTACTTGTTTATGTGTTTTCATAATATTCCATGATAACATATATGTTATATTAAGCAAGGTCAATAACTTCCTTTTGAATCCGTCTTGCATAGACAATATCTTTGGTACCTATTTTCGAGGCTTTTTTAACAAAACCATGGACAAGATATGCTTTGTTCTTATGAAAAATATACAATATCCTTACTTTTATTTTTCCTTGGGTTCTCAATTCAAACAATCCCTTACCCAGACTTTTTGAATCTGGCATATCAAGTAAGTGACCGTGTTCTTCAAGAAGATAAATTGTATTTTTTACACGAGAAGAAGTGATGCGATCAAGATAGTTTATAAACTTTTCCACTTTTTCATTCCAGTAAATTACTTCCATATACTATTTTATTTTTTCACCGAATCCTTTGCGAATCGGAGCTTGTTCAACATCTTTGTCCCAAATCTTGGGGTTGAGTTTTACGGTTTTGTTAAGCATCTGATGTATACAAGGTCCGACCTTGTTTATCCCCGAGTTCCCGCAATTCCGCCAAGGCACGCGTGCCCTCTTCTTTATTCGGCGGTTTGCCGTGCCACTCAAACTTTCGCTCCATAAAAGAAACCCCTTTCCCGGGAATCGTGCGGGCAATGATAACGCTCGGCTGGTCAAACACCGATTTAGCGCGATTGACGGCTTCGTCAATCGCGCTAAAATCATGCCCGTTTATTTCCTGCGTATGCCAATTGAACGCTTTCCATTTATCCGCAAGCGGCTCAAGTGGCATAATGTCCTCGGTAAATCCGTCTATTTGAATGTTGTTGCGGTCAATAATCGCGATTAAATTGCCGAGTTTTTCTTTGCCTGCTAACATTGCCCCTTCCCAACTATTCCCCGAGTCCAATTCACCATCGCTCATCAAGCAATAAATCCATTTCTTGTAGGAACTGCCGTTGTCAATCCGCTCCGCGAGCGCCATGCCTGTTGTCTGCGAGAGTCCGCTGCCAAGAGGGCCGGAACTTGTCTCCAATGCCGGTATGTATTCGCGATGCGGATGTCCTTGAAAAGGGGTCCCGAACTTGCGCAATCCTTTTTTAAATTTCTCCACGCCGTCTATCCCAAAATATCCGGCGTGCGCCATAGTCGCGTAGAGTACCGGACAAATGTGGCCGTTGGAGAGCACAAGTCGGTCGCGCTCGGGCCAGTCGGGCTTTTGCGGGTCATGGCGAAGTTCGTGAAAATACAGGTACGCGAAAATATCGGCCATGCCCAAGGGGCCTGCCGTATGTCCTGAACCGGCTTCCACAAGCGCTTCAATAAGCGTGATGCGAACCTCATTCGCAATGCTCTGTAACTTCTTTGTCTCCCCGTCATCCATAGAATTCTCTCATGGCAGAGCCAACGATGAGACGGCTTGCGCCCGCGTCTGCGAGACTCTCTGCATTCTCTTTGTTGACCCCGCCGTCAATCGCTATTGTAAGACGAGGATACTTTGCGTGCAATGCGCGGATACGCGGAATAACCCGTTCGTCAAAGAGGCGTCCTTGCGCTCCGATATGCGCAATACCCATAAGCTGAACGCTTGAGAGTTCATGCGCAAACGAGTCAATCGCCGAGAGCGGCGTATCAATCTTAAGCGAAGGAACCATGTCTGCCGCGTGCCTCCACTCATGCACAAGTTCGGCAAACATTTCGGGGGACAGCGCCTCAACCTGCACCACGATTCTTTGAAACCCCGCTTTCACCAACGCGGTAATGTGCTCCTGGGGATGCGGGAGCATGAGATGCGCCTCCCGGATAGGCACACGGAGTTTCCCGTCTCCAGCCTCTGGTATTAAGCCGCTTTCTACGAAATCAATATGTGCGGATTGCGCCCCGCGCGGGAACGCCGTGAACTTATCCAGAAGTTCGTCTTTGGTCTTCGCCAGTATTGCAGGCACAATCTCAATCATAGGGAATCAATCTTTCGGAGCCGCCGAAGGTGGCGCTCCGCGTTTGAAAAAGGGGTTTCAAGCCACATCTGTATTCCTTGTTTCGCTTCATCCAAAGTGCAAAAACGCGCGCCGATGGCAAGAATGTTACTGTCATTGTGGTCGCGGGACGCTCGTATAAGCGCGACGCGTTGCGGCCCGGGACAGAGGAGCGCGGCGCGCGCTCCGCGGATGCGATTCATCGCGATAATTTCACCCTGTCCGGAAGCCGCAACCACTATGCCGCGCGTTTCCTTTTCCAACGCGATTTTTCTCGCAAGTGGCAGTACGAAATCAGGATAATCGTCCGTTTCGTCATACACTTTTGGCCCCATATCAAAAACTTCGTACCCCAAAGAGCGGACAAACTCCATAAGTTTCTCTTTCATTTCAAACCCCGCATGGTCGCCGGCGAAATAGATATACATAGAAATAGGATTTAGGATTTAGGAAGAGAACGGTTTTTAAACTTTCCGTAGAGCCAGCCGAGTATTGCGCCCACTATAAAGTAAAAAACAAAAACCATAACCAGGGGAATAAACGGATTGCTTGTTATTCCAAAATAATAGTGAAATGCGTACAAAACAGGATGGGTCAAAACCCGAAGTGGGGCTATGACCAAAGAGCCGATTGGAATGAAAAGGGCTAAAGATGGAATTAAAATCCCAATAACTCCCCCTCGCAACCAATATCTTTTTTGCATATTTGGATTTTATTAGTAACTACTTTAAATCAATAAGCTTCTTGGTAATGCGGGGTATGTTATCGGTAAAAAAATCTTTTACCTCCTTCCAACTCGCTTTGAAATGCGTTTCTGGCGTTGGGTCTATTTCAGCATCCTCAAAATACACCATGCTTCTTAGAATGTGGTGATAATCGTGCGCCACAGAAGGACACTGTTCCCTTAATCTCGTAATAGTTTGCTCAAGCGGTTCAAGATTGTGTACGCACCAATAGAGGTCAAAGAAATCTCTTTTCTTCCCTCGTTGGGAAATAGCCACAATCTTCATAACGGCAATATCGAGCGGTTTAAGAATGTTTACCGTTCCATGACGCAAAAATGCTTGTTTCGGAACAAAAAATGGATAGGCAATAAAACTGATTTTAGCATCAAATAGTTTCCCGTATATAGTATTGTCTTCCACGGAATCTGAATGCCATTCCTTATTTCCTGAAAAGTTTCCAGTGACCGCCTGCGCCAAGAATTTTGGTTCTGTCGTAAAAAAATCCAAATCAACAGATGTGCGGTGTCCTGTCTGTAAAGCAAGAGCTGTTCCTCCAGCCAGATACCAACCAAATCGTGACAACCATTCTTGCGTTGATAAAAAATCTAAGGCCTTTTTCGTAGGCCGAGGCAGAGCATCCCAATACAGATTTAATTGTTTTTTAATAGAAGTGTCCATAAATTTCTTGTTTTTGGCCGAAGTGAACGAGATTTCACAACAACCTTCTTCAATAGTGAAGGGTCGTAAAAATCCCACATCCACTTAATTTCCTTGTCATTGCCGTGCTCAAGCACCCTCTCAATGATATAGGGAGCGTTCTTTTCAATATCTATTCGCTCGGGATTGATATCCCAAAAGAGCGACTGCCTGAATTTCATGACGGATTTCATGGTTGCATTATAGCATATTTTACCGCTTTTCGCTTGAAATTTCTGATGTCTCCGGCGAAATAAAACCAGAACTACGATTTATGAACTACCCTGCGCCAAGAGCGCAGGGTGTTCTGGCGGGCAGTCGGAAAGACATTAAGGGAACTCTGAATTCTATATTACCTTCCTGCATAAAAATTATTCATCAATAAGTTTCCCAACTTTAATCACATGCGCGACTAAAGTGCTAGCATACCCCGCCTCATTATCGTACCACGCGAGTACCTTCACGAGGTTCCCGCCGACCACGCGCGTCATGGAGAGTTCAGCAATCGCGCCTTCGGTGCGCCCGATGATGTCGCTTGAGACGAGTTCGTCTTCGGAAACTGCAAAAATGCCTTGCCAGCGCGGAGCCGCGGCGGCGTCGCGCAAAATCTCGTTTACTTCCTCCGCGTTCGTATCGCGTTTCGCGATAAAAGTAATATCAGCAATAGAACCGCAAACCACAGGAACACGAAGCGAAATGCCGTCAAACTTCCCTTCAAGCGACGGATACGCTTTCGTTACGGCAATCGCGGCGCCGGTGGAAGACGGAATGATGTTTATGGCGGCGGCGCGCCCTTCGCGTAAACCCTTTTTCCCCGCGGGAGAATCAACGAGGGATTGCGTCACAGTGTAGGCGTGCACGGTATTGAGCACGGCTTTTTCAATGCCAATCGCCTCGTCCAAAATGGCGATAATCGGACTCGCGGCATTCGTGGTGCAGGATGCGTTGGAGCTCACCGCACAATCCTTGAGCTTTTCTTCATTCAGTCCCATCAGTATCGTCTCACCGTCTTTGATGGGAGCGGTGATAATCACTCGTTTGGCTCCAGCGTCTATATGCGCTTGAGCTTTTTCTTTACTCGCGAAAAATCCAGTTGACTCAATAACAACATCTATATCAAGTTCCTTCCACGGCAAGTTGGCGGGGTCTTTTTCGGAGAGATATTCAACCCCTTCAAGCGTTACCGCGCTCTTTCCATACACCGAATCGTGCGACAGGAGGTATGCCATGTTCGCTCGCTCGGCGAGTTCATTGACTGCAACAACGTCAATCTCATCACTCTTCCTCGCGAGCTTGTAAAACGCCCGTCCGATTCTTCCCAATCCGTTAATCGCAACGCGAATTTTCTTCTTGGACATCTTCATTGGCATCTTCATAGGTATCATCATGGGTATATTGTATATATTGTATATCATCGGCTTCTACGCGCCAATCACCTACTTTAGGTTAAACCTAAATCCGGATTTAGGTTTAACCTAAAGTAGTGAATCAAGCTTCATGCCGGCCAGCCCTGTTTCAAAATCCGGGTCCCGGAGAAC
>JBBUCR010000209.1:0-2915 GCA_038057695.1 Patescibacteria group bacterium
GCCAAATCGGTAAGACCGCCCTCGGTATTGATGCCATCATCAACCAAGGCAAGGAGAAGCGCTACCGCAAGGTTAAGTGTATTTATGTCGCGATTGGTCAGAAGGAATCAAAAGTGGCTCAAATCGTGGAGAAGCTCCGCGAGACTGGCGCACTTCCGTACACCGTCGTGGTCTCGGCTTCTGCATCGGATGCCGCATCGCTCCAATACCTCGCTCCGTACGCAGGTTGCGCGATTGGTGAATACTTTATGGACAAGGGCGAAGACGCGCTCGTCGTCTACGACGACCTTTCCAAGCATGCGTGGGCGTATCGTCAGATTTCGCTCCTCCTTCGTCGTCCGCCGGGCCGTGAAGCCTATCCGGGTGACGTCTTTTATCTCCACTCGCGCCTTCTGGAGCGCGCCGCGAAGATGAGCAAAGCATTCGGCGGAGGCAGTCTTACCGCGCTTCCGATTATTGAAACTCAGCTTGCCGACATTTCGGCATATATTCCGACCAACGTCATTTCCATTACCGACGGGCAGATTTACCTTGAACCGGAACTCTTTTATCAAGGCGCACGACCCGCCATTAACGTCGGTCTTTCCGTTTCGCGTGTCGGTTCCGCCGCGCAAACCAAGGCGATGAAGAAGATTGCCGGTACGCTTCGTCTTGAACTCGCGCAATTCCGCGAGCTCGCGGCCTTCGCACAGTTCGGTCAGGACTTGGATGAAGGGACAAAAAAGAAGATTGAACGCGGCCAGCGTCTTACCGAGCTTTTGAAACAGGCCCAATACGCAAGCTTGCCGTTTGAAGAGGAAGTGATTTCCATCTTCGCAGGTACGCAAGGCTTTCTTGACACCGTTCCGGTTGCCCGTGTTTGCGAGTTTGAAAGCAAACTCTTGGAATTCGTCCGCGAGCGCCACGAAAAAGTCCTCGCCGCCATCCGCGAATCCGGCGAGCTTTCCGACGAAACAACCGCAGCGCTCAAGGCGGCAATCGGGGATTTCAGTAAGAATTATTTCAAGTAGGAATCAATGAAGAAAGACTTTGACAAATGGAACAGTGAGAAGAAGAAAATTCAGACGGAGGCAACTTCTCCATTCTGTCATGAGCGAGAAGTCTGGTGGTGTTCTTTGGGAGTAAATGTCGGCTTTGAGCAAGACGGCACAGGTGAGCATTTTGACCGACCAGTCGTAGTTATTCGGGGATTCAACGAAAGGGTCTTCTTTGGAGTAGCGTTGACAGGCCGGAAAAGGGAGGGTAAGTATTACTTTCCGGTCGGGCATGTTGAAGACCGGGAAGCATCAGCGATTCTTTCACAGGTGCGGTTGATTGACACGAAACGATTGGTACGAAAAATAACCACGTTGAATGAAGTAATCTTCAAGAAATTGCAGGAGAAATTGAAGAAGGCACTCTTTGGATAACAGTTTGCCCCCGCCGCAAGGCGGGGGCGAGGCCGAAGCCCTTTGTACCTACAGAATAGCAAATATGAAAAATAAAGTCAATCTTCCGAGACCTGAATGCACTCTTTGGAGAATACACATCCGACCTAAGGGGCCTAATAATGATGTAAAAGTGAGAGAATCCGTTGCTCTTTGTATACGCAAACAGGTTATTGGCATTGGATGGGGGTTTCAAGGCGAAACACCTCCAAGTTCAGTCAAGGAATTTTATCGACGCGCGTCCGCGAAATTTGCTGGTAAAGGTTGGAAAGTAGCAGCCAACGCAATCATCAATCCCGATGGCAGAGGAATGAAGGTTGACGACCTGGTTTGGATGAGAGACCTGGATGGGAACTACTATCTTGGGCGGATAAGGGGGAAATGGAAATATGACCACAGAGGGAATTTTGGAAAGCACGACATTGTCAATATGAGGTCGTGCAACCTAAAAAGGGTTGATAAGCGCATTCCTGGAGCAATAATCAATCGTTTTGTTTCTCGTCAGACGGTCTGTAGGATTCATGATCATGATGCCACCAAAACCGCACTTACCTTTTCCAAGCTTACCTATAATGCCTTAAACAAAAAAGATTACTATGCGGATACAAACATTAAGGGGCAGAGCATACTCAACTTATTGTCACCCGAGGATTTGGAAGATGCTATCGGGCTTTATTTGCAACACGAGCGGAATTATATGCTGATACCCAGTTCAAGAAGCAGACGGAATGATACTCTAAAATATGAGTATGAACTCATAGAAAAGCATACTGGAAAGCGGGCGTTTGTCCAGGTAAAGAGTAACGAGCTGTTAAACCCTGATGACTATCGCGATAGCGATGGAAAGTATTATCTTTTTTCTGCCGGCGGCTACAAAAGAGAAGAAAAAAACAGCACGGTGGAAACACTTCAGAAGAGGGAAATAGAGGATTTTATACGCAAACAGAAGAGGAAAATGCCTTATAATATACGGATGTGGATTGAATATCTGAATAATAAGTGACGATGCGCACAATCCGACTTCGTATCAGGGGTACGAAGAATATCAGGCAGGTCAAACGATATGAAAATCACCTACGACAAAGAGGTTGATGCGCTTAATGTAACCGTGCGTTCGGGCAGAGTGGCGAAAACAGTTGAGGTGGCGCCCGAAGTGCTTTTGGACGTCAACAAAAACGGGAACCTGCTCCATGTGGAGGTCCTCGGAACGGGCGGAAAATTGTAGTGGAAATTTCGAAGGTTTTATGCTAAACTACAAACATGAACACACTGACCAAACAAACAAGAATAAACATAAAAAACGCTTCAAAAGTGCTTGGCATGAAAGAAGAGGACATACTTGAACGTGCCTCTCGGTACTATCTTGACGCGATAAAGGGAGAGGTGGAATTGCAAAGGGAATTTGACCTGTGGGAGCAGATGAGTGATGAAACGCTTGCCAAAAGTGGCTTTTGAGTATGAAAAAAGGAGAGATTTGGCTAATGAACC
>JBBUCR010000210.1:0-6663 GCA_038057695.1 Patescibacteria group bacterium
AGGATATTCAGAATGGCCACGGCGTGTGCTTCATTGACCCGCACGGCAAGACCGCCGACCTCCTCCTTGATTACGTCCCCGAAAACCGAATCAAGGATGTCCTGTATTTCGCGCCGTTTGATATGAACTACCCCATTTCCTTCAATATTATGGAGGATGTCGGAGCGGACAAGCGGCACCTTGTCGTGAACGGACTCATGGCCACCTTTGAAAAAATCTGGGTAGACGCGTGGAGTGCGCGTATGGCTTACATTTTGCAAAACACGCTTCTCGCGCTTTTGGAATATCCCGACTCCACGCTCCTCGGCGTGAACCGCATGCTCGTGGACAAAGAGTATCGGAAACTCATCGTCGCCAATATTAGCGACCCTTCCTGCAGGTCGTTTTGGGTGGACGAGTTTGCCAAGTATACCGACCGGTACACGCAGGAGGCCACGCCCGCCATTCAAAACAAAGTCGGACAATTCACCGCGAACCCCCTCATCCGTAATCTTGTCGGACAACCCAAGTCCACTTTTGACCTCCGGAAGCTTATGGACGAAAAGAAGATTATTATCGTGAACCTCTCAAAGGGGAAGGTGGGGGAAGGGAACGCGAACCTTCTCGGCAGTATGTTCATCACAAAAGTCTATCTCGCCGCGATGTCGCGCGCGGACGTAACCGAAACCGAGCTCCAAAAACTCCCTAACTTCTATCTCTACGTGGATGAATTCCAGTCGTTCGCGAACAAAAGCTTCGCGGACATTCTCTCGGAAGCGCGCAAATACAAACTCAACCTCACGCTTGCGCACCAGTATATTGAACAAATGGAGGAAGAAGTAAGCGCGGCGGTGTTCGGCAACGTCGGAACGATGGCGGTCTTCCGCGTTGGCGCGTTTGACGCCGAGTTTCTGGAAAAAGAATTCGCGCCCGCGCTTCTCGCGGAAGATTTGGTGAACCTCGGCATCTACCAAATCTACATCAAACTGATGATTGACGGCGTGACATCCGCGCCGTTTTCCGCGGTTACCATTCCGCCGATTGAACGTCCGGCGGTTTCCTACCGCGAGCAGGTTATCGCCACGTCGCGCGCGCATTTCGCGCGTTCACGCGATATTGTGGAAAAGGAAATCAAAGAATGGCATTTGCCAATCGTGCCTGCACCGAAAGAGCGTTCTGGCGCGCTGCGGGAGAGCGCGCCGCGGACGAGCCCTCCGCGAGACGAACGCGACCAAAGCGATACTAAGGCTAGCCCGCCTGAGCGGACGCCACACGCGCCGGTAAGCGACCACCCGCGAGATTTCGTGCGGCATGAGCGCAGAGACGTCCCTTTGCCGCATAGCGACAGACGCCCTCCTTTGCATCATGACGTCGCATCCGGGCGAGAACCGCATCATGTGCCCACAGTTCCGGCTCCCGCGCCGGTACCGCTTGCAAGCCTCCGGCCGGGAGCCAAAAAAGCACAAACGGGAGGCGCGCATTCCCTCGGAGGGACTCGGGATTCACAACTTTCTGAACTTCGGAAGGCACTTTCGCAGGTGCTGGAACAATCGACACAAAATACTCCTTTCGCCCCTTCGGAAGAAAATGCCGCGGCTCCATCCAACGCACAGCCGAAGGAACAGCATGCGGAGCAAAAGAGACCTCAACCTCCGTCAGCGCGGGGAGGTGAAGTCCCGGAGGATATGCTTCGGAAATTGCTGGAGGTTGAAAATCCCGCGGAGAAACAGAAAGAGGCGAACCATATTTCCCGTCAAGACAGCGCGTCAACGGCGTAACGGCGGTCACGCGTGCCCCATCCTATGCACAGATTTTTTCGGCTTTCCTTTTCATTTGCATTCGCCGCGGGACTTGGCTTCGCGTTTCCCTGCGTGTCTTTCGCCGTCGCGACCATTACGGAGATTATGTACGATCTTCCCGGCACCGATACGGGACGAGAATGGATTGAGGTGCAGAATACCGGAAACACCGAGATTTCTTTTCTGAAATGGAAACTGTTTGAGGCGAATACCAACCACGGATTAACTCTCTTTCAGGGAAATGCGACCACTTCCGCAAGCGGTTTCGCAATCATCGCCGATGACCCGACCAAATTTCTCGCGGATAATCCCGCGTACAGTGGAACGCTCTATAAGAGCAGTTTCTCTCTTTCAAATACGGGCGAGACACTTGAGCTGAAACTTGATAACGCGAACGTCTTTCAAGCGACGTATACCTCGGGAGTGGGCGGAGCGGGAGACGGGAACAGTCTTCATTTTTCGAACAATGCGTGGCAATCGGGCATCCCGACTCCGGGAATGGAGACCGAAAATCCGCCACCCGCCGCGCCGCACATTCCCGATGTTCCAAACACCGCTACGAGTACCACCATTGAGGAAGAGACACCGACTCCCACCCCGCCACCTCCCGCGAATTCCGGCGGGAGCACATGGGTATATAAACCGCACATGTTCGTGAGCGCGCTCGTCCCGCAAAAAGCGGTGGCGGGGGCACCAGTCACTTTTGACGCAGCCGCGGTCGGCGTCAAAAAAGAACCGCTTCCGAACGCACGGTATATCTGGAGCTTTGGCGACGGGGGAGTGGCCGAAGGGAAAAAGGCCCAGCACACCTATCACTATCCCGCCACCTACACAGTTTTAGTTGATGCGTCGTCCGGCGAGTGGAGCGCTCTGGATAAAAAAGAAATAAGTATTGCCGCTCCGGAACTAACCATCACCGGCATCAAGGAAGGTGGCAACGGGTACATTGAAGTAAAAAACAACGGACAGTCCGAAGTTGACCTCTCCGATTGGTTGCTACTCGCCGGTTCCGGTTCATTCAGATTTCCGCGCGGCACGGTTATCGGCGCGAAAAAGGCGGTTCCTTTTCCCGCCGCGATTACCGGTTTGCCTGCAGACTCCTCAAGCACGGTTCTTCTCTATCCGAACGGGACTCCTGTGGTTGCTTATGCGGAAATGGCGACGGTTTCAGAACCCGAACCGCTGAAGGCGGAGGAACCGAAAATCTCGGCTGTTGTCGCGGTATCGGATGCTCAAACCCCACAACCCACTCCTGTTTCCGAGCCAGTCAAGACCGAAATAGAAAGGAAAACAATTCCTTCTTCGGATCCGCTCCCTATAGCCACTTCCAGCACTCTGCCTATAGAGGTAGGGGAGCTCATCGGCGCTGTGGGTGTCACAAAAGAAAGCGGTATGATGCCATGGCTTCTGGGAGTCGTACTTCTTCTTGTCCTATCGGTCGGAGGGTATATGACAGCACTCCGTCCAAAGCCGGAGAAAGGCGCGGGAGATATGCTTCGGAAAGAAGCGGCAACATACGATATCATAGAATGAAAAAGTTCTAAATTCTAATATCCAAATCCTAAACAATATCTAAATCGCAAATTCAAAACAGCCCCCCATTTATTTTTGGATTTAATTATTGAGATTTGTTTAGTATTTCGGATTTCGTGCTTCGGATTTTTGAAATCCCGCATTGACTATAAGTATGTCATTAGACACAACATGAAGATTTTAATATTTAGTACCGCATATTTACCCTTTATCGGCGGGGCGGAACTTGCTATACAGGAAATTACAAAACGCATTCCCGATGCGTCTTTTTCGCTCATAACCGCGCGGTTTCGCCGGAGTATTCCTGCGTATATAAAGACAGGCAACATGGAGATATTTCGTGTCGGCTTCGGAACTCCGTTTGATAAATGGCTCTTGCCGTGGCTCGGACTTCGGACGGCAAAACGGCTCAACGCCGCTCAGCCGTTTACCGCCGTATGGTCAATGATGGCATCGCAGGCCTCTGTTGCCGCTGCATGGTACAAAAATGCCTTTCCAACGGCACGGCTCGTTCTAACCCTTCAGGAGGGAGATGAGGAAGAACACTTAAAGCGTTATGTCTTCGGTAGCGATTTTCTGTATCGTCTGTTGATACAACCGTGGCACCTTTTTGTTTTTAAGAAAGCTGACGCTATTACCGTTATCAGCAATTATCTTGCCGCGCGGGCCAAAAGAAACAGTACCGCGGAAGTGGTGGTGATACCCAATGGTGTCGATGTGGAAAAATTCCAAATCACAAGCACCACATTCCAAACAAATCTCAAATCCCAATTGGGAATCAAAGAAGACGAGAAAGTCGTGATAACGACGTCGAGACTGGCGAAAAAGAACGGAGTCGGAGATTTGATTGAAGCGATGCGGTATCTTCCTGAGAATGTAAAACTGCTTATTCTTGGTTCAGGTGATTTAGAAAAAAACTTAAAACTTAGAACTTCCAACTTACAACTTACGAACCGAGTCCGGTTTGTGGGGTATGTGCCGCACGCGGAGCTTCCGAGCTACCTCCACGCTTCGGATGTCTTCTGTCGCCCGTCGCTCTCGGAAGGGTTCGGAAGCTCGTTTATTGAAGCGATGGCGACAGGTGTACCAGTGGTCGCGACCCCCGTCGGAGGTATTCCGGATTTTTTATTTTCCGCCCGTGAGAGTCCTCTCTTGTCGGAAAGTTCTTCCCCAAGGACAGTCCTTGGGTCGGGAGAAAGGACTGTCCTTGGGGAACAAACTGTTCTTTTCTGCCGTGTCGGCGACCCCAAAGACATCGCCGAGAAAGTTCAGTTACTCTTGTCCAACGATGAACTCCGAAACCGCATTATTGAAAACGCCTCAAGAATGGTTTGCGAGAAGTACGAGTGGAATGGGATTGCCGAAAAGATGGGCGTGGTGTTTCATACATGTAATGAAATCGGCTAAAAACGATTTTCTTGCCGTACTGTATCTTGTTCTTGGCGTTATTTTCTTTGTATATCTCTGGATGGCCTACTCGGCAAAGAACTTCGGAACTGCTTTTGGTATAGGCACGGCATTCTCCATTCTGGGGATTACGGGAATAATCATTACCATACCGTCTCTTACGAAAGGCATTTTTCTTGAGATTAAAAGCAAGCGATACCGGAGTTTCTTTATGTTGATGACTCTCGTTGGCCTTGCGCTAAGCTTCTTGGGTTATTTTGCGTGATAACGATTGCCCGCTTGCGCATAACGCGTTATAATACAAAAACTATGGCAAAGAAGATGACAATTGAAGATTTGGCGATTATTACAGCTAATGGATTTAAGGGTGTAGATAAGCGGTTTGACGAAGTAGATAAGCGGTTTGACGAAGTAGATAAGCGTTTTGATCGTATTGAAAATCTTCTCTTGCGTGACCACGTACAGCGCATTGAAAGACTTGAAGACACGGTATTGCAACTCAAAGTAAAAGTCGGGATGCGTTAGAAGACACAGAAATGAATTTGCGCGATTATCTTTATATGTATTGGTATGAATTTTGAACAATTTAAGGTTTCTCCCGCGCCGGAAGAGGAGCGCCAGCAATCCAAGGGAGTTATGAGTAAAGCGGGAAATTGGCTGAAAAAGAAGGCGGTTCTTGCGGGTGCTATCGGACTTGGCCTAGCAGGGTCAATGGAGAAAGGAGAGGCCGCTTCGTATGTAGATGTTAAGAAAGGGGCAGTTCAGAGCGATACAAAGAAAATCGAGTCTACCTCCGCGCGCGCACGAATAGAATCTACCGATTCATTTGACGTTATTGACAGGGACGCCGTACATACATGGGGAGTGGAATATGTACCAAAAACAGACAAAGACGGAAGTACGTTTATCGCCGAGCGGTATGTTCGGATTGACAATAAAAACGGAGCCATATTCGTGCTGGGTGAATATGATACTGTTCTTGAAGCCGCCGAGAAGCTTTCCAAACTTTCCAACATCTCGCTCAAACTCTCGGCGCACGCCCGATTGGCCGCATCTCATATCACAACCGAAAGAGAGTTTCAAAAATCTGGTTTGGTTGAAGACACGGGTGTTGATAAGGAGTAAACTGCGAACAGACTTTCCGTCTTGATTGTATCCGGAATCTTAACGCAGTATACTGGAGGAACTATGGCAAAGAAAATGACAATGGACGACTTGGCGAGAATGACGGCAGAAGGATTTAAGGGGGTTGAAAAGCAAGTCACAGCCGAAGTTGGGGCATTAAGAGCGGATATGGAAACGGGATTCAATCGCATTGAAAATCTTCTCTTGCGCGACCATCTCAATCGGATTGAACATCTTGAAGACACCGTACTCCAGCTCAAAGTCAAAGTCGGAATGCGCTAGTATTGCAAAAATCATAATGTGCGTTACTATACATCTATGCAGAAACATTCCATTATGAACGTTGTGCCGCCGGCAGCCGCCCTCTAATCGGGTCGGTCCTTTCTTCGTAACTTCGCACGTAGGAAAAACCGCCCCGATAGGGGGCGGTTTTATTTTGCGTGAGCAACAAAAAAACAAACAGATGTCTTTGCTCCGGCTCGTTTCCCCAATCTGTTGGGGAAATGAGCTAGAACAAAACGTCTGCCTGTGCGTGGTCGCACGCAGACAGGTTCTAGCCGTTTGGAAACGGTTTGACCTTCGACAATGGAGGATATGTGGAAAAGAAAACAAAACGAATGGTGATTAAAGTCGGAACGGGCGCGCTTAGGGCAAACGGCCATCCAAGCGATTCCATATTTTTTAGTTTGGCCTCGCAAATCGCGCGGGCAAAGCAAGCCGGATACGAAATCGTACTTGTCAGTTCCGGCGCGGTAGATGCCGCAATCGCCTGGCTTACGTTACTTGGCAAGAATTTCTCCATGCTGGACACCGGTGAACT
>JBBUCR010000211.1:0-1968 GCA_038057695.1 Patescibacteria group bacterium
AATGCTTAATGCTTCACTTTTGACTCCGGCAAGGAAAGGTGACGTTCTGAAGCGGGAAATTCGTCATAATCTACCTTCTTCTTGGGTCCTCCTTTCAGGAACTCAACATTTGATTTTATGGCCTATATCCGTCATCAGTAATCAATCATTTCAGTGTGATGAGTTCTATCTCGCCAGCGGAAGATCAATAACGACCGTTACGGTCTTCTCTTCTCCTTCCGACTCAATCCTGATGGAACCGTGGTGCGCAGAGACGATGGAACGGGCGAGCGCCAACCCGAGGCCCCGGCCTACGGGATGCGCTCGTTTCGCGGCTTCGCCGCGCTGAAAGAGGTCGGTGAATAGCCGTCCCTGCTCTGCTTTGGTGATGCCTAAGCCTGTGTTCTCAATCTTCAAGATAAAACGGTCGTGTGCCGTATCCGTTGTGAGGGCAATAGACCCTCCCTTCTTGTTATACCGCACCGCATTATCAAGAACAATAAAGAGCACTTCCTTGAATTTGTGCGGGTCAACCATCACGGCAGGCCAGCGCGCATCATCCGTCGGGTATTGCACCATGATGTCCAACCGCTTCATGTCGTCACGGAGTTCCTCGAGCACTGCGCGCATCATTGGTTGTATGCTTACAGCCGCGATGGCAAGAATGTCTTTCCCTGCTTTAAGCTCAGTGATGTCCAAAAAATTGTTGATGAGATGGGTGAGCCGTTCGGCTGCGCTCTTCACGCTTGCAACCGCCTGCGACAACTCTGGCGCCACGGCGCCAAACGCGCCCTGCGTTATGGATTCCAGGTACCACCGTATGGTCGTGAGCGGCGTGCGCAGATGGTGCTGGGTAATCATAATGAACTGGTTTTTCGCGTCGTTTAACTTCTCAAGCTCAACCCGTGCCGTGCGCTCAACTTCGTAGGACGTCTTGAGTGCCTGCGTCTGCTCGCGGACGCGTTCCTGAAGCTGTTGGTTGAAATGCGTCAGCGTGTCATTGAGTTTCGCTAGAAGTTCTTTTTGCCGGACTTCCGCCGCCACACTCCGCAAAAGGAAATAGCCAAAGACCAAAAAGAGAACGAACAAAACGATTCTGCCGGCGGTCCCCCACGACACCTCCGTAAAGATGTTGGCGAAAAAGACCGCGGTCATAACAGACGCCAGCACCTCCGCAGTAACGGCTTTTATGTTCATCTGCTGGTAGCGGACAATGGAGTATGCAAAGACCGACACCCACCCGATGCTCATAATAGGACCGAGCCAAATGAGCCTAAAATAGCCAAATTGCGGGAAAATAATGTTGACGAGCGTCGGGGGCGAAATCAAAATAAGAATCCCCCAAAAGACATAGCGCATGTTGCGCCGGTCTTCCGGCGATGCGAAATGACGCGCGCGGCGAAAGAGGATGACGAAACCGGACAAGAAACAGGTGTAAAAAATAAGGTAAAAAAGAAACCAGAGCGACCCAAACTCCCAGCCGTACCGTACGATGCCGCCGATGTAAAACGCCTTGCCGATGATGAGGTCGGTGAAAAAGTACAAGAAGAGGTACGCCGCGAGCGAGCCGATGAGGCCATAAAAGAGCGGCCGCGGCACGCGGCGGTTATACGGGTAGACGATGAAAAAGAAAAGGAAAAAGACACCAATGGCAGTGCCCCAAAAATAACAAAGCTTGACTAAAAACGTCGCTGTCTCGGCAGTCTGCGACACCGTAAAGAGGCCGATAGTCGCGGTCCAAAGCGTCATGAGGAAAACCGTCACGAAGAACATCCGAGAAGAGCGGTTGTTCCCGCCTCGAAAGACCACCACGCCCAAACTCCCGATGAGCAGGCTTACAAACCAGATTGTCAGCGCATACCCGGTGATTTCCATTACCCAAAGTATACCATTGCCTTAGAACCTGTTCATACTCTCATGCCTGAATGAAATGCTCAAAATTCGCAGTCTACGACTATTTCATTGCGAGCATTGAGGGTTTTGAGGCAA
>JBBUCR010000212.1:0-3188 GCA_038057695.1 Patescibacteria group bacterium
GCTCCCGCCTTTCTCCTGCGTGAGCAGAAATGCGACATCCTCGAGCCCGTCGTCGTTAAGGTCATGCGTTACTTCGTTGCCGAAATAACGGGTAACGATTTTGGTCGCCGAATCTGCGACAGGGATTTCCGAAACACCGTCAGCTAGTTTGATTTCCTTTCCATCAATCACATACGTCGCATTCTTCGCATTAAACGCCACGGGAAGCTCTGGAATAATCGGTATATCCGATATCTCAACTTTTGTTGCTTCATTATTGTTTGTATAAAAATACACCCCAGCCCCGACAAGAAGTACCGCCACAATCGTAAGTATTGTTTTCATCCCGTTAGAAGTAGGATACGGACACAATCAGGTTATCGCGTTCTCTACCTTTTAAATTGGTAATTACATTGTCTCATATACTCCCTATCTCAACCCGTGTCCGTGACTTCTAACGGGATTCATGCGCCCATTTTAACACCTTTCAACTATTGGAGACACCCCCCGTTACCGCTACACTTCCTGGCAGGTGCTAGAGAGGAATTGATAACAAGTCGTCTTTTTTTGATAATGGAGATTAGGAACACACCATCTCTCAATCCCCTCCTTGGAAAAGGAAGGGAGGAAATCCCTCCCGCATAAGAATGCGAGTGCTCCTAAGTCTACGACTATCTAGACTTTCAAAGGGAGAATTAGGACAGATTGATACCGACCTTGCGGAGTTCTTTGCGGAGCGCGCGGTGGTTAGGGAGAGATTCGGCGACGAGGGACCAGAAGCGCGGCGAGTGGTTGAGTTCGCCGAGATGGCAGAGTTCGTGGACGATAATGTAATCGGCGAGATGAGGAGGAAGGAGTGCGATGTTGTAATTGAAATTGAGGTTTTTCTTGCGTGAGCAACTCCCCCACCGCGAACGCTGGTTTCGTATCGCGACCCGATTCCACGTTAGTCCATAGTGCTTATTAAAATGCGCCAAGCGTTTCGTTACCAACTCTCGCGCTTTTTCTTTGTGTTCCGCGAAATGCTTCTTGCGGTTGATTCTTTTGGTGGAAATAATCGGGGGAAATTTACTAAAGTATCGTATCTTATCCAGCACCCACGCTGATTTCTTCACGATACACTCCTCAATCCTGCTCTCCTTCATCCGCTCCGGCGCCGACACGGTGAACACGCCTCCGCTCGCGACCGAAAGCCGAATCCCCCGCGCCCGTTTGCTTTGCCGGAGCGTATATTTCACTTTCTGCTCTCCAAGGGTAATCGCTTTCTCTGTTTGCATACGGGCACATTCTACCATTGCTTCCACTCGATTCCCCTTGTCGTCCTTCCTCTCGCCTAGGATATATAGCTACTCTTTACCCAAGTAAAGAGTAGCTATATATACCGGCAAAGCCACGGCGGGACAGATGACTGGATCCCTGCCTTAGTCTACGACTACTCCGCTACTGCTTCGCCGCAAGGATGACAGATGAAGAAAGTGGGAATGACAGAAAGATTCTTAATTCGCATTCACTATGCTAGACTGCCCTACATATGCGAAAACCAGCCCTCATCCAGAACCCAACCCCTACCTTCCCGATGCGACTCAACAAGTACCTCGCGTGGAAGAAGTTTTCCACGCGGAAGGCTTCCGATGAGCTAATTAAAAAAGGTCAGGTCTTTATCAACAACAAAAAGGCCGAGGTGGGAATGATGGTACAAAAAAGCGATGTCGTGGAGGTAAAATTTCGCGGGAAGCCGACGCCGTATGTTTACTACGCATACAATAAGCCGAAGGGAGTTTCGCTACAGCAGGAAAATGCCGAGGGCGGGAAAGAAACGGGAAAAGGGACAAAGGGTGAGAGTGGGAAGCAAAGGGGAAAATGGGAGAAAGGGGGAAAGAACGGAAATACTGGAAACAACAAAAATATTTCTTCGTTTCCGAAGGGTGTGTTTCCGATAGGATCGCTGGAGAAAGACGCGCACGGGCTTATGATTCTCACGAATGACGGCCGGATTACCGAGCGGCTTCTTTCAAGCGCGTACAATGACGAGAAAGAATATGTCGTTACGACGAAAAATCTTTTGCGCGACAGCTTCAAAGAAAAGATGGAAAAAGGGCCGATTATAGAAAACGAGCAAATGAAGAAGTGTAGGGTAACAATACTGAACGAAAACACTTTTACCGTGACGCTCACCGAAGAGAAACGCCACCAAGTCCGCCGTATGTGCTCCGCGTTGTTCCAGGAACCGCAAGATATCCAGCGTGTCCGCATCTTAAATATCAAACTTGGCGCACTCCCCGCCGGCTCGCACCGACCGATTGTCGGAGATGAACTCAAAGGATTCTTGAACACTCTTTCTTCCTAGAGCAACATTCCGACATTCTGCAGAATGTCGGAATGTTTTTTCAGCCGTTATGCGCGGCGCCGTGAACGTAATTCCAGAGCCAGCCGAACACACATCCTATGATATAGCCGATAACACCGGTCACGATGACGAGCATAACCGCGTTACCGAGCGTGAACAACGTGACGTCATACTGAAAGGCGAGGAAATGCAGGCCTAAAATGTAATCCAAAAACGGTTTTGCAACCCCCATAAGAACCATAAGCGCCCAGACCGCGTGCCACAGGGCTAGAATTCCGCCAAACACCAGACCGACTTTATGCGCGTGAAATTGATGCATAGTGAAGAAATAGGAGAATAATACTAATAAAAATCAGGGTATCTATCGACCGGTATACCCTTAACCTGAAATTACGCGTCTCTTTTCTTGACGACAACAACGGTGCCCTTGGTCACCAGCGCGGCGATAGCGCCGATTGCGGCAAGTACCGGAGCGAACAAAATGCCCGCCGCTCCAACCGCGGCGCCGACATTGAGAGGAACTTCAATAAGCGTATCTCCCTTTTCGTTTTTGATGATGAACCTCCGCGCTTTTCCTTCTTTGACCAGCCCTTGTATCTTGGCAAGAAGGTCCTTACCGCTTACTTTCCATTCTTCGGTGTATTCTTTTTCCATGCGCGTGAAGATGTTAGCTAACCGATGCGGAAGAGAAGAATGCCCGCGATAATAAGAACAACACCGATAGCGCCGAACCAGCCGCGCATTTTCTGCACGGGAAATTCGGAGAGGACGTTCGGGAAGAAGACGTAGGCGAGACCTTTGAGAAGCGCGAGCCAGCCGAACGCGGTGGCGAACGAACGCCAGGTGTTGTCCCAGACGTTAT
>JBBUCR010000213.1:0-5449 GCA_038057695.1 Patescibacteria group bacterium
GACGAGGAAATCACAAAACAGGCCGTAGCAACCAAAACGCAGTAAAACATAAGGAGAACATATGGGAGCTTACCTCGTCTTCGCTGTGTTCAGCACTCTAACGGTTTTCTGTGTTATCAGCACCTGTCGTCATTTTGGAATAGAGATTCCATTCTTTGTAGCAGTTGCTGTTTCTCCATTCATCCTGTCATTCCTGTTCGTGCTTCTAATGCTCCTCTGGATTAGTTTCTATGGCGTTGTCGTCTTCATTGAAGAGAAAATAAAGGAATGGAAAAGAAAATAGTTATGTCAGAACTTCAAAATGAAATTGACAATCTGCCCTCCATACTGTAGAAAACAGCACAGAAAGTGAAGACTATGACTGAAACGAAAAACACGAACGGTTTGAAAATCGCGCTGCCTAACGGCAGTTTGGAAGCAAATACGCGGAAGCTGTTCGCCGATGCGGGACTAGCGATAGTCGGCGAATCACGCAAGCATGACGCGCGCGTGAATGACCCGCTTATCTCAAGGGTAACTTTCATGCGCCCACAGCACATACCGAAGCTGGTGGGAAATCGGACATTCGACGCGGGAGTCTGCGGAGAGGATTGCCTCGCGGAGGCGGGAACCGACTCTTCTGTCGTCAAGATTGCCGAGCTTCTCTATGGGCGCGGAGAATCAACCGGACAGGCTCGGGTGGTACTCGTGTCCGCCCTCGAAAACACTACCGCCTCGCTCGCTCGCGTTCCTGCGGGTAGCGCGGTCTTAACCGAGTATCCGAGAATCACGCGGAAAGCTTTTTCGGCGCGTGGAGTTTCGGTTGAAGCTATGTTCTCATACGGCGGGACCGAAGCACACGTTCCACGGGATTTCCCGTTCGGAGTGTGCCTCACCGATACGGGGTGCAGTCTAACCGCGAATGGGCTTAAGATTGTTGAAGTTCTGTTCCAAACAAGCACGATGCTTGTAGCGAACAACCGCTCTCTCATTGAGAGTGCCGACTCCGTCAATGCAATCAAGCATTTCTTAACGGGTACGTTACAGGCGCGCGGCAAAGTGTTCGTGACCATGAACGTGCCAGCGGGGAAGAAACAGGCAGTACTTAAAATACTTCCCGCGCTTCGGAAACCGACAATCGCAAAACTTGCCGGAGGCCGGTACTTCTCGGTCGGTACTGTCGTTAGCCTCGCGGAGAAAAACCAAGTTGTGACATCCGCGCTTCGCGCCGGCGCCGAAGGACTAATAGTGCAACCAATCTCCCAGATTGTGGAGAGTTGGTGAGAAAAACAAAAGCATTTCCGTAGCCTCGGGTTGAAAGACCCGAGGCTTTTTGTTTGGCCGAGTTTGGCTACACTTTACTTGGGTAAAGAGGAGCGAAAGCAAAAGCAAGAGTTGGAAATAAAGGTTCAACCTTTCTCCTGATTTAAGGTTGAACCTTACAGAGCAGTCTATTCATATCGCAATGCCTCAATCGGTGCTTTGCGGGAGGCGGTTCGTGCGGGGTAGAGGCCGAAGACGAGACCGACAAAGACAGAAACAAGAAGGCCGAGACCGGCGCCAAGATACGGGAAGCTGAAACTCCACGAGGCGAGCGCGAATTTGGCGATAATAAACGAGATAATAAAGGAGAGGGAAGAGCCGAGTATGATGCCGACAAGACCGCCGAGCGAAGTAAGCAGTACCGCTTCAAACAGAAATTGCGCGAGAATATCCCGATTGGTCGCGCCGACGGCTTTCCGGAGGCCGATTTCGCGCGTGCGTTCGGTGACGGAGACAAGCATGATGTTCATAATGCCGACGCCGCCGACAAAAAGGGAAATGCCGGCAACTCCCGAAAGGAAGAGCGTGAGCGCGGTCGTGATAGTTTTGAGACGCTCCGCGAGGTCGGCCTGTGTTTCCACGAAGAAATCATCCTTTTCGGGGTCGGTAATATTGTGGTTCGTTCGGAGTGTCGTCTTCAAGTCTTCCACGGTCACACGGATTTTGTCTTCGGAAACAGCTGAAACAATAATTCGGTCAAAATACTTCCGTCCCAAGAGATATTGCTGTGCGGTGGTGTAGGGAACGAGTACCATATCGTCAAAGTTGAAGAACGATACCTGACCCTTTCGCCCGAGAACGCCGATAATTTGGAACGCTTTGTCTTTAATGCGAATTTTCTTGCCGAGCGGGTCGGCTCCATCGGGGAAGAGGTGCTCCCGTATTTTGTCGCCGATAACCGCGACGGGCGCTTTTGATTGCACGTCCGAGGTGCTGAAAAACGAACCGCGTTCGGGCGTGATATCAAAAATCCTGGACATGATATCGTTTTGCTCGTCACTTCCGCCACCAAGCACTGTAGATTGATAGGTTTCGTTCTGATAGGCGAGACGGACGGTCCCGAACACAATCGGCATCACGTCTTCCGCGAACGGCACATTTTCTTTTTGCTTCACGGAGCGCAGGTCGCGCTCTTTCAGTGAGTCCAAAAAGACGTTGGCGAAGTCGGACGGCCCACTCGGCTGTCGGCCCGGGACCGCGACAATGGTCTTTGAACCCATACCCTGTACTTGGCCGAGGATAAGGTTCTGCGCTCCCGCACCGAGGGAAAGCACCAGCATAATGGCTGTGATACCAATGACAATACCGAGTATCGTGAGCGCCGAACGGGATTTGTTGGAATGTAGTCCGCCGAGGGCGGTTTTGAGGGAATGCTTTAATGTCATAAGAATGAGAATATAGAATACAGAATTTAGAATATAGAGAAGAGACCATTTCTTCTGATTCCATATTCCATATTCTAGATTCGATATTCTACTTAACAAATCCTTCCGAAGCACTTCTGCGCTTTTCCACCTTTGTATCCGACTCCACTTCTCCGTCAAGCAAGCGGATGATGCGCCCCGCGTGCTCGGCGGTGTACGTTTCGTGCGTAATCAGAATAATCGTGTGTCCGTCCTTGTTCAGCTTCTCCAGAATTTCCATAATAGCCTGTCCGGATTTGGAATCAAGATTCCCCGTCGGTTCATCCGCGAAGATAAGCGATGGGTCATTCACCAGAGCGCGGGCAATGGCGACGCGCTGTTTTTCGCCTCCGGAAAGCTGAACGGCTGGATAATCACGCCGGTGCGAGAGCTTTACCGCTGAAATCGCTCCCTCGCCTTTTTCCCGCCACTTTGATTCAGGCACTCCCGAATACAGAAGCGGGAGCAGGACGTTTTCAAGTACTGTGAAATGCGGGAGAAGGTTAAACGACTGAAACACAAAACCCAGTTTTTGATTCCTGATTTCAGCAAGCTTTTCGTCGGGCAGGGAAGAGAACTTCTCTCCCTTAAACAAATACTCACCGCCGGACTCGCGGTCCAAAAAACCCAAAATGTGTAGCAGAGTTGATTTACCGGAGCCGCTTGGCCCCATAATCGCCACAAACTCACCTTGATCAATGGAAAGGCTTACCCTTTTAAGCGCTTCGGTAGCGACGCCGTTATCCAGATAGGTTTTGGAGAGATTGTTGGTTTCTATGAGAGACATATAAGAAGACACTAAATTCTAATATCTAAATCCTAGACAAATCACAATTATCAAAATCCAAATCACAAACAAAAGGCGTCTAGGATTTGAAAATTGGAATTTAGAATTTGTTTAGAGTTTAGGATTTAGTTTTTAGATTTTGAATGAAGTTTACTTCACTGTCGGTATCACCACCACATCTCCCTCACGGAGTCCCGAGAGAATTTCCACGTCGCGGTTGTTGCGGATACCGGTCGTTATGGGTATCCTTTCACTGGTCCCATTCGGGAGTTTCTTTTCCACGAACGTTGCTCCGTTTTCGGAAATAATCGCCCGCGCAGGCACGGTGAGAGCTCCTCTTTTGAGTGTATTCTTAATCGTCAAATTTGCGGTAAGCCCTGAACGGAGGCGTGGACTCGCCTCGCTGGAGCTTGGGCGAAGCGGGCTCGCCTCGCTGGAGCTTGGGCGAAGCGGGCCACTCTTTTCAAACATGAATGTCGTCTTGTAGGTTGGAACGCCGTCAATTTCGGTGGCGGAGGGTTCAACAAGAGACACGCGCGCGAGGAAGATAACCGTCTCTCCGTACGCATCAAGCGTTACTTCCGCTTTCGCCCCTTTCTCTAGTTTGGTCACGTCCGCCTCCGGCACGTTGGCCTCTATGATGAATCCATCACTACCAAGAAACTCCATAATAATGTTTCCCGCCTGCACCGTCTCTCCGATTTCAACATTCCGTGAAGAAATCTGTCCGCTAAACGGAGCGCGGATGAGTGTTTTTTCAAGAGAAGCTGACGCGCCGGAGAGTTTTGCCTTCGTTTGCGCGAGTTCTTGCTCCGCGCCCATAACGGTTTCCGGAGTCGCTTTCGCGCGCGCGAGTTCCAGTGCTCGCGTCACACGGTCAAGTTCCGCTTCGTCGTCACGAATCGTGTTCGCTTGCGTCTGCACGGAAGTGAGTGCTGTCGCGAGCGCGCTTCGCGCGGAGGTAACGCGCGAACGATAGTCGGCGAGCGTCGTCGCGTCAAGCGAACTCCCATTACGGAGCGTAAGCCCTAGCGTAATGAACAAATCCTGCACCGCGCGGAGATCCGTTACCGCGCTAAGAAGCGCCGTAAGAGCATCCGCGCCTGCCTGCGCCGTGCTTGGCGCGGCAGGCAGGCCCGCCTGCACCGATTTTTGCAGGTTATTCACGCTCTTTCCCGCAAGTAAGCGCTTTTGTTCGGCGTCGTATGATTCCTGCGAACCTGACGAATAGGTCAGGTGCGGGGTGGCCGTTTCATCATTTGAGAAAAATGGGTCGGCATACCGATTCAAAGCTTCTTCGGCGGCGGTATAGGCGTCGGAGAGCACCGAGAACGTCTTGCTCTTGGCATTTTGGAGCGCGACATCGGCTTTGCGCGCCTCGGCTTCCTTCAGCCGAACCTCCTCTTCACGCGTTCCCTGATTTATTTTGGCGAGATTCGCTTCCGCGATCGCGACGAGGGCCTTGCCTTCCGCGACCGCGGCATATTCCGATTCGTTCTTGAGTGAGGCAACAATAGTTCCGGCGGCCACGCCCGTACCGACGGGGTAGGGCAGGGATTTGATACTGCCGGAACGGTCAAAGGAGAGCGAGACTTTGCGCGCCGTTTTGACCGTGCCCGTAATAAAGACCTCCTGTGCCATATCCCCCCTCTTTACCGTAGCCGTTTCTTCCGCTTTCGGTTTTCCGCCAAACGCGAAAAACCCCCCTACAATAAGGGCGATAAGCACAACAAGGCCTATAGACAGGGAGCGTTTTTTAAGTAGCTTTTTCATGGGACACCACTCTACCATATTCACTCGGTTCTTAAAAGAAATAGAATAAGGGGCTTTTCCTTTTCTCCGTATGTGTCAAAATAAGTATTCTCTCATCCAAGAATGATACTGAAAGGTAATCGTATCATTTGGCGAATGTTTTGAATAATTTCGACTTTGCTTCTTGTAATCTCTTGCCGCATTC
>JBBUCR010000214.1:0-8845 GCA_038057695.1 Patescibacteria group bacterium
AGTGCTTCTCGCGAATGGGAAACTCCTCAAGCGTCTTCCGTTCACGCACCAGTATCCGCACTGCTGGCGGTGCGAAACGCCGCTTCTCAATTATGCCGCGCCGTCGTGGTTCGTGAAAGTTTCCGAGATGCGTGAGAAGCTTTCCGAAGCGAATAAAGGCATTCAGTGGATTCCCAAAGAGATCGGTGAATATCGGTTCGGTAACTGGCTCGCCGACGCCAAAGACTGGGCAATTTCACGTTCCCGTTATTGGGGAGCGCCACTCCCCGTGTGGGGGTGCGGGCGATGCAAGACCTATATGGTACTTGGCAGCGTGGATGACCTTCGGAAAAAAGGAGCCGAAAATATCACGAAAATAATCCTTATCCGTCACGGCGAAAGTGAGAAGAATGTGCGACATATTTTGGATGATTCACCGCAGGGGTTCCCGCTGACCCACGAGGGGAAAAAGCGAGCGAAGGAAGCCGCCGCGTACATAAAAGCGCAAGGCGCGGTTGACGCCATTTATTCTTCGCCTGTTTTGCGGGCTTTGGACACCGCGGCCATCATCGGAAAGGCGGTTGGTAAAGAAGTAACGGTGGAAGAGCGGTTCCGCGAAGTGGATAGCGGAAAGTGGGACGGGCTTAAGGAAGGCGACCCGAAACTTGAAAAAGAGCGCGGCGCGTACAGGGCGCTCCCACCTGAACTCAATTACCAAACGAAGCGCGGCGAAACGGGCGAAAGCTGGGAAGAGGTAGAAAAACGCTTGGCAGAAGGACTCAAAAGCATCCTGCAAAAACACACCGGCGAAACCATCGTCATTATTTCCCATGAAGGACCGATGGTGTATTTCCTGAAGGCCATTGGGAACCTTTCACTGCTTGAAAGCGATTCATATTTTCGTGAAGCGCGGTTTGAAGCATACGCGCGCCCTATCACCGTATATGTGAAAGCGGAAACCGGAAAGGAGTTTGATATGCACCGGCCCTTCATTGACGAACTCGCGCTTACATGCGAAACCTGTGCGAAAGAAACCGGAACCGGACGCGGACTGATGCGGCGCGTTCCCGAAGTGTTTGACTGCTGGTTTGAATCGGGGGCGATGCCCTATGGGCAGGCACATTACCCGTTTGATAAGGCGGAGCGGGGTTCGGTGGGAGATATGTTCGACCCAGTCGGGAGTTTCTGGCGCAAGCCTTCGGGGTTTCCGGCCCATTTCATCGCCGAGGGATTGGACCAAACGAGAGGATGGTTTTATTCAATGCTCGTGCTCGGACTGGGGCTTTTCGGGAAGGCGCCCTATATAGCATCGGTGGTAAACGGCATTATCCTCGCGGAAAATGGCGCGAAAATGTCCAAACGGTTGAAGAATTATCCCGACCCGCTTGATGTGGTGGGGAAGTACGGCGCGGACAGCCTGCGCTATTACCTACTTTCATCACCGGTGGTGCGTGGTGAAGACCTGCGATTTTCCGAACGCGGCGTGGATGAAGTGACCAAGAAAGTATTCAGCCGCCTTGATAACGTGCTTCAGTTTTATCTTCTCTACGTCGATTCTTCCCTAAAAGCTAAAAGCTATAAGCTAAAAGCTACTCACGTTCTCGATCGGTGGATTATCGCACGCTTGCATCAGCTGATCGGTGAAATCACCAAAGCTCTGGAAGACTACGAATTGGACAAAGCCACACGCCCAATAGGGGAGTTCGCGGATGACCTGTCCACGTGGTACCTCCGGCGTTCGCGGGAGCGTATCAAGTCGGACGCGCTTGAAGAAAAAGAGGCGGCGCTCGGGACCCTTGGTTTTGTGCTTAAAGAACTAGCGAAAATTATGGCTCCGTTTACGCCTTTTTTCGCGGAGTATTTGTTTCAGGCGATACAAGATACCAATATACTAATGGATACGAATGATACGAATGATACGAATAGTGCGAATAAGACAAGAAGCGTGCATTTGGAGGAATGGCCAAGTGGAGAGAAAGCTGATGAAAAACTCCTGAAAGAAATGGAAGAGGTACGGAAGATAGTTTCTCTTGCGCTTGAAGCTCGCGCCAAAGCAAATATCAAAGTAAGGCAACCGCTCGCTTCGCTCAAAATCCGAAATCCGAAATCCGAAATCCGAAACAAACACGAATTTCTAAACCTCATAAAGGAAGAAACAAATATGAAAGAAGTTGTATTTGACGAAACACTTCAAACCGAAGTGGAGCTTGATACCACGATGACCCCTGAACTGAAAGAAGAAGGGATGTTCCGCGAACTTGTGCGGTTTGTACAAGAGATGCGCAAGAAGCAAGGCTTTAAGGCGGGGGAACCGGCAACGCTTATTATCGGAGTACAGGGACCGTCACGGCGTTTTATTGAACAACGCGAACAGGAACTTTCGCGTATCGCCTCACTCAAAAATATCGTAATTCAGGATTCTGTGGAGGGTGGTACGCCCTTTCAAGCGGATGAACTGGTGCTTGTGTTGCAGTTGTCCTGCGGGACTTTAGGTTAAACCTAAATCCCAGTTTAGGTTTAACCTAAAGGAAAGGCGAAAATGAAGAGAGTATTTTTAATCCATGGCTTGGACGGGAAACCAAATAATCACTGGTTTCCGTGGCTTTCGTGGGAACTTCGGGCAAACGGGTTTGGAGTGAATGCACCGCAGATGCCCCATGCGGACTTCCCGAAGGTAGAGGAGTGGCTGTCGTTTTTGAAAGACTATGTCGGCAAGCCCGATAAAGACACCTATTTCGTCGGGCATAGTTTGGGGTGCATTACGGTAGCTCGGTATCTTGAAACACTTTCACCTAAAGCGAAAGTGGGCGGATGCGTGTTCGTGGCGGGATTTTCGGGACGGCTTGAAATACCGGAAATCCGCGAGTTCTACGCGTTGCCGTTTGACGCAGAAAAGGCGAAAGCGCATTGCGACAAATTCGTTATGATTTTTTCGGATAATGATTCGTATGTACCAATGGAAAACTCATTTGAGTTCGCGAAACAGCTTGGAGCGAAAACGATTCTTGAACGAGGGAATGGCCACTTCACCGCACGCAACCAAGTTACTGCTCTCCCTTCAGCCCTCTTGTCGTTGTTGCGTATGTCCGGTTCGTAGCCATCGCTTAAGTTGCGTGCGGAAGTTCCAATAACCAAGCACCAAATTCCCAACAAAATCAAGAGCCAAAATATCAAGACTAAGCGTTTTCTTTTGTAATTTTTGAAATTGTCATTTGTGGTTTGTTTTTAATTTGGAGATTGTGATTTGTAATTTTCTTCTTTATGTACCATTTGTACCACACCCCCGCCTTCGTTCTTGGCTCCGTCCCCCGAGGGGAGGGAAGTAAGCTTGTCTCGCTGTTTACCCGCGAACTCGGGTTTCTCACCGCCATCGCCCAAAGCGCGCGTGAAGAGCGCTCAAAACTGCGCTATGGCCTTCAGGATTCTTCCTGTTCGGATATCACGCTGGTGCGCGGTAAGGAGTTTTGGCGTCTCACGCGGGCGGAATGCATCCTGAATGTCGCTTCAGAGCTGCGTGATTCGCCCGAAGCGGCGCGAATGGTCGGGAGGGTTTGCGCGCTCCTCCGGCGGCTTCTCGCGGGGGAAGAAAAAAATGAGCCGCTGTTCAATGCTCTCGCGGAAGGATTTCGCTTCGTCATCGGGAAGCCCAGCAAGCAGTCGGTTGAGGGAACGGAAATCGTGCTTGTCCTCCGCGTCCTCTATTTTCTCGGCTATCTCGCTCCGCGCGGGGAGTTTGACCCGTTCCTTTCGCACACGAATCTCTGGGACGAATCGGTTATTTCCAAAGCATTGTTATTCAGGACATTGGCGGTATCGGAAATAAACAATTCGCTACGCGAAACGCAACTCTGAAAAGCACAAAGCACAGAGACACAAAACCCAAACAAAACACAAGAACACAAACATCCAAACGAGGAGCCAAGTTTGTGTTTTGTATAGTTTGTGATTTTGTTTGGATACTGTGCGGCCTGTGTTTTGGGGAATTTTCATCAAACTGTGCTTTGAAGATTTGTGTTTTCCGACTATACTATCGGTACCATGCCTCTTCCCGAAGAGAATAAACAGTCTCCCGCTATTCCATCTCAAAAGCAAAGTAGTCTTGAGAATCTGGAGAATCGCCTGTATTCGCGTACACCACCTCCGCTCCGGCACGACGAAGAATTCATTGGAGAGGAAAAGCACATCCGCATCGCTCCCGGTTGGACATCGGAAGCGGAGCGGAAAGAATCGGCACTTTTTTCCATTGTTTCCACCGTTATGCCTTGGCTCAAACGCTTATTCATCGCCTCCATTCTCTTCTTTCTGTTCGCCGCCGGCATCACCATTTTCGGTTTCTGGCGCGGGGAGAACACATTGTCCCCGCAGAATATTTCCGTTGAAATCGTCGGCCCCGTCGGCGCGGCGGCGGGAGAAGAACTTTCGGTTGGAATCGTGGTGCGGAACGACAATGCACAAAGCCTTCACTCGGTAGACTTGATCGTTGAATTTCCTGACGGGACAAAAAAACCCGATGACCTTTCCGAATCATTCCTGCGCTACCGAGACGCGCTCGGCCCGCTGGCCCCCGGAGCGAGCGCCTCGCGAATGATTTCGTTCGTGCCGTTCGGGCAGGAAGGCGAGCATAAAAGCATCTCTGTCGCCGCGGAATACCGGCCGAAAGATTCAAACGCCATTTTTTCAAAGAAAACAAAGTATGAATTCGCCATTAGTTCAGCTCCGGTCGTGATGAAACTTAACATTCCGAAAGAGGTGAATTCCAATCAGGTGTTTGAAACGGTGATTGACCTTTCTTCAAACTCAAGCGCGACACAGAACAATCTCCTCCTCAAGGCGCAGTATCCGTTCGGTTTTGAATTCGTGGAAAGTACTCCCGCGCCGACGTTCGGAAAAGACGGCTGGCTTCTCGGGGACCTTGAATCGCAGGGGAAACGCAGTATTCGCATTAAAGGGAAGATTCTCGCCACCGAAGAATCGGACCGCACGTTTAACTTTTCGGCGGGGACGCAAAATCCGAAAGACGAAAAACAAATCAGCACGACCTTTCTCAAAGAAACGCCGACCGTATCAGTACGAAGGCCGTTTCTCACCCTTGACCTCCTCGTCAATGGCGAGAAGGGAAAGACATTCATCGGACGAAGCGGACAAACGGCGCGCGTGGATATTTTGTGGGGGAATAACCTGTCAACCAAAATCGCGGACCTTGAAATTACCGCGACACTCAAAGGGGATATTTACAGCACGAAATCTGTTACGTCGGGGAACGGTTTTTATGACTCCAATACCGATACAATTGTTTGGAATAAAGAAAAGACCGCGCGATTCAGCGCCGTGGCGCCGGGGGAGAGCGGAACATTAAGTTTCAGCTTCGGGACGCTGTCCGTGGCGACTGACCCCGCGGAGTTCAGGAATCCTGGAATGTCCATAGAGGTTATGGCAAGAGGAAAGCGCCTTGACGAACAAGGGCTGTATCAAGACGTCATTTCTTCGGTTACGAAAGAGATAAAAATCGCGACGGCGCTCACGCTTTCCTCGCGCCTGTTGCACGACGACGGACCTATTCAGAACTCTGGTTCCGTTCCGCCGCAGGCGGAGCAAGAAACCGCCTACACGGTCGTCTGGTCACTTTCAAATTCGTCCAACGGAGTTTCCGGAGCGAGTGTCAGCGCGGTTCTCCCTTCATATATGAAATGGACCGGAGAGGTGTCTCCCGATTCGGAGCAGGTAACGTACAATCCCGTGGGCGGTGAAATTATCTGGAACGCGGGGGACATTGAAGCGGGGACGGGCGTCGGTTCGCCTCCGCGCGAAGTGGCCTTTCAAGTTTCGTTCCTTCCCAGCCTTGGTCAAGTGGGGACGGCGCCGACGGTGCTTGGAGAAAGTGTTGCCCGCGGGACGGACCTTTTCGCGGGCATTGACATAACAAGTAATACCCGTCCCGCGCTCACCACGAAATCGCTCGGCGACGCGGGGAGAGCGGGGAAGAGCGGAATCGTAACCCCCTAACTATAACAAGCAACCTGTAACAGATAACTGTAACAGGAGTCTCTTTTTCTCTCGGTGTCTCAACCGTAGTTACCGTCAGCGCCGCTTCCCTTTTTTGCGTAACTAGGCTTAAATAATGAGCATGAAAAAAGAAAGCGAAATCGGTGTTATGGAAAAGATAGTGGCGCTTTGCAAGCGTCGAGGTTTTATCTATCAGGGTTCTGAGATCTACGGAGGACTCGCAGGTACGTGGGATTACGGGCCGCTTGGCGTTGCGCTGAAGAAGAACATTGAAAATTTGTGGTGGAAAACCTTTGTGGATTCGCGCGAGGATATGTACGGCATTGATTCGGCGATTCTGATGAACGCGAAAGTATGGGAAGCAAGCGGCCACGTCGGGGGCTTCTCCGACCCGCTTGTTGAATGTAGTAAATGCAAAAAGCGCTTTCGCGCGGACCATTTGTTAGAGAGGTCAGACCAGGTTCAACCTCTTTCCCGACTTGAGGTTGAACCTGGAGAGAGGTCTGACCTCTGTTTGGAATGCGGGGGAAAGCTTGGAGAAACGCGGCAATTCAACATGATGTTTGGTACTAGGATTGGTCCAACTGCAGACAAGATTGTTGTTCGGGGGCCTTTAGATCTTCCTCAAGGTAATTTTGCTTTAAGAAAAATAAAGGGTGAAGAGGTGGACGATCCGGCACGAGTGTACCTCCGTCCCGAAACGGCGCAGGGGATGTTCGTGAACTTCAAGAATGTCGTTGATTCATTTCATCCGAAATTGCCGTTCGGCATCGCGCAGGTGGGAAAGGCGTTCCGGAATGAAATCAGCCCGCGTGATTTTACCTTCCGCGCCCGCGAATTTGAAATAATGGAATTTGAATATTTCATTCGCGGGGAAGAATGGGAGAAACAATTCGCGTATTGGCAAGGGGAAATGATGCGATGGGTTGATTTAGTCGGTATTGCCAAGAAGAATGTTCACGAAATCAAGGTTCCTGAAGGCGAACTCGCGCATTATTCAAAACGCACCACCGACCTGTACTTTGATTTTCCGTTCGGGCAGAAAGAATTATACGGTTTGGCCTACCGGACGGATTTTGACTTGAAAAATCATTCCACATTCAGCGGACAGAAATTGGAATATACGGAAGAAGGAGCGGAACCGATTACGCCTCACGTTATTGAACCGACATTCTGGCGTGATAGGACGGTGCTCGCGGTTTTGACGAGCGCGTACACCGAAGATGAAATGAACGGCGAGAAAAGAATTTTTCTCAAACTGAAACCCGCCCTCGCTCCTATTACGATTGCCATATTTCCGTTACTAAAAAATAAACCAGAATTGGTGAAAAAAGCTCGTGAAGTTTTTGATTCGTTACGTTCCGCGCTGCGCGATACACGTTATACGCTTGACTGGGACGACAACGGCAATATCGGCAAGCGTTACCGAAGACAGGACGAAATCGGCACGCCGTTTTGCATTACCGTGGATTTTGATTCGCTGGAGAAGGGTGATGTTACCGTCCGCGACCGCGACACGGGGAAGCAAGAAAGGGTAAAAATATCAGAACTTACCGACTATATGAGAAAATTATTCTAGTTGTAAATGTTTCTGTTTTCTGTTATGTTATAAGCATGTCAAAAAACTTAAATACACTCCATTCGGGTTCGGTTCGGGCCATCATCTTCAAAGAGAAGAAGGATTGGGTGGGTGCCGTACTTGAACTCAACATTGTGGAAACCGGAGACGACCCGCAAACACTCATGCTTTCTTTGGAGAAAGCGATTCAAGGATATGTCTATTGTGTTACTAAAGAGCGTTTGGATGAACGACTTCTCAATCAGAAACCAAATCCTGAATATGAGAAAATGTGGAATGATTTTACGCTCCGACGACATACTAAATCTATCCCAAGTATCTACAGTGCGAATACGCTTTCGCTCCGCGCCTTTGCTCGGTAGGAACTATGGCGTGCGGACTTCACAACTGGACATTCAAGGATGTCGTGAGATTTCTCAAATGCCACGGGTTCGTATTCAGTTATACGAACGGGAGTCATCATTTTTACTTCAGACCGGATATGTCTAATCGCTCGCCTGTCTGCGTCGCTTTTCACGGTAGTAAGGCGATTGCCCCGCGCGACCTTAAGAGTATCATTCGCCAGTCCGGCATCAGTAAAGACGAATGGTCAGAAAGAAAGAAATGATGTTACTATCCGCGACCGCGACACGGGAAAGCAGGAGAGGGTAAAAATTGAAGAAATCAAAACGTGTCTCAAAGAAAAGTTAGCCTAATCCAGAATTGCACATCCCATGCTTTTCTGTCATTCCCGCGAAGGTGGGAATCCAGAGAAATCGTATACAGCACTGGACTCCCTTTTTCAGGGGAATGACAGAAGGTGCGGACACTTACCAGTTTTGTGTTTGACAAAAAGGCATAAGTAATGTCATACTGCGCACAGGTCAGACAGGTACATTAAACTCCTACAAACCTCTACTTTGTACCTTGAAATTGTGAGATTCGCCACAGCGGAAAGCGGCTTTGCAGAGCCATTGTCCGCTGTGGCGAATTGGAGTAGCCACGCATAACTGTCGCGTAGCGACCCCTCAACTTGCGGGTAGCAAGAAGTTCCTCGGCTATCAGCTGAAGAAAGGTAATATGAAATACGCAGAACTCACCCCCGGTCAGATTGAAGCAATCGGAAATAAACTCGGTGGAACGACTGGCATCGCGCAGTTTCTTGTAGGCGAAACAGTTGTCGTCGCAAAACCCGCGACAAACAAGTTACTTGAACTCATTGATACAGTCACCGTCCCGAGCGTACAGCGGTTCGTCGCCGACGACCACTTCAAAGACGGCGAAGCCGTTGAAGGCGTCATCATT
>JBBUCR010000215.1:0-4393 GCA_038057695.1 Patescibacteria group bacterium
AGTTCGTACATTCCCGCGCCTCGTATTCGCACAACACAACAGCGTCTTGAACTTATCCGTGACGATGGTGCCTATGGAACAGAACGGCAGATTGAAAATGAGTTTGTAAACAAGCTTCGCGCGAAAGTAAGCGCGTGGAGAAACAGCGATTACCCGGGCATCACCAAGACGACCCGCGAACTTCTCTTGTATTGGAATGACGAAACGCGTGAGAACAAACTATTCTTTTGTCAGATTGAAGCGCTTGAAGCACTTATCTATATCACGGAAATTGCGGAAAAGAGCGGTGAACATTGGATTCTGAACGAGCTCAAAAAGCAAAATGAGGACGCAAACCCCGGCCTCTTTCGCCTTGCGTTCAAGATGGCGACTGGCGCGGGAAAGACAGTCGTTATGGCCATGCTTATCGCATATCACACCCTCAACAAAATCCGTTATCCGCAAGATACTCGTTTTACCGATGCCTTTATTATCATTACGCCCGGCATTACCATCAGGGACCGCCTCTCGGTGCTTCTCCCCAACAATCCGCGCAACTACTATCGGGCTCGGGACATTGTCTCGTATCATGAGATGGAACTGCTTCAGCAAGCGGTCGTTCTCATCACTAACTATCACCAGCTTGAATTGCGCGGCAATCAGCGATTTTCACTTGGCTCGGTTACCAAAGCCGCAGGACTTATTAAAGATGAGGTGCTTAAAGAAACGCCGCAAGCCATGCTTAACCGCGTATTCAAAACCGTGGCGCAAAAGCCGCGTGTGCTTGTCCTGAACGACGAGGCCCACCATTGTTATCGGGAAAGACCGAGTGGGGTAAAGCTCGCCGGCGATGACCGAAAGGAAGCGGATGAAAACAACGAAGCCGCCCGCGTCTGGATAAGCGGCATTGAAGCATTATCAAAGAAGATGAACGTGAACGCCGTGATTGACCTATCTGCGACGCCGTATTTCTTACGCGGTTCCGGCTACAATGAAGGTAAACTGTTTCCATGGGTTGTCTCCGATTTCTCACTTTTGGACGCGATTGAGTCCGGTATCGTGAAAATCCCGCGTCTGCCTGTCGCGGCGGACAACATCACCAAGGGAAACGAGCCGGAGTTTCGGAACCTTTGGCTTCATGTGCGGGACCAGTTGCCCAAAAAGGGACTCAAAAGGGCAAAAGGGGAATACAACCTCAATGCTGGACATTTGCCGACCGAATTACATGAGGCGCTTTTGTCGCTCTATGGCAGTTACTGCGCCTATTACAAGAGATATAAAGATGCGAAAAAGGAAAATCCTGATGTTATGCCGCCGGTTATGATTATCGTCTGCAACAACACAACGGTTTCGGAACTGGTGTATCGTTGGGTTGCCGGATTTGAATACGAAACGGCAAGCGGGAGGTTGAATATAGAAAATGGACATCTTGAGATTTTCCGAAATGAGGATGGGGTTCGGTTCTACGATAAACCAAACACGCTCCTTATAGACAGTGCGCGGTTGGAAAGCGGTGAAAAGTTAAGCGAAGATTTTAAGCAGATTTTTCAAAAATAGATTGAGGACTTTCATAAGGAATACAAAACCCGTTTTCAAGGCCGCGACGAACCGACCGACGAGGAACTTTTGCGCGAGGTGATGAACACCGTCGGCAAGCCGGGCAGGCTCGGCGAAAATATCAAATGCGTCGTATCGGGTTCCATGCTCACCGAAGGATGGGATGTAAACACGGTAACGCATATTCTGGGCATTCGTGCATTCACGACACAGCTTCTCTGTGAGCAGGTCGTCGGGCGCGCGCTCCGGCGAGTAGAGTATGTTCCGGACGAAAACGGAATGCTTAAGCCGGACTATGCCGAAGTATACGGAGTTCCTTTCAGCTTTATGCCTCCGGGTACGCCGCAACCGCCTCCTCCGCCCAAGCCCGTACGCAGAGTGCATGCGCTACCCGAGCGAGAATCACAGTATGAAATCACCTTTCCTCGCGTGGAGGGGTATCGCTACGAGATAGATGAGGCGAAGTTGTCCGCGAAATGGACAGAGGAGTCAAAGACAGTTATAGAAAACCGTCCTACAGAAATAATTATTGTCGGCGCACTGGGTGAGGAGACCAAAGAAACGATGGAAAAAATCAAAGAGTTGCGTGATGGCGAGGTTATTATGCGCCTTACACACGGGCTTCTCAAACAGTATTTCAGAGATGCGGAAGGGACGGAAAAATACTGGCTGGAACCGCAACTCCGTCGTATTACCGGGGAGTATATAAAGACGCAAGTAATTCTCAAGGACAGAATGGTTATCGGGTCTCTTTCCGACGGTGCATACTTTGCTGGCGCGCTCACCAAAATCCACGCCGGAATTGCCGCGGCAAACATTGCCGTTTCCGAAAAGAAGTTAATGCCGATTCTCGCTTCTTACGATACCGTCGGCAGGACACGCTATGTTGATTTCCTGACCTCTCGTCCCACGCAGGAGACGATTAAGAGTCATCTTAATTATGTTGTTGCCGATACCGAAGAATGGGAGCAGGGCGTGGCGAAGCGACTTGAACAGATGACGGAAGTAGACGCGTACGTCAAAAATCAGAACCTCGGATTTTCCATTCCTTATGAACATCAGGGTATGACGCACCAGTATGTGCCTGATTTTATCGTCAGACTTTCTTTGCCGGAAAAACAAACCCTTCATCTCATTCTTGAAGTAACCGGCAAGAAGGACGACAAGAAGGCACTCAAAGTAAAGACAGCGAGAGAACTTTGGGTCCCGGCTATCAACAAACACGGAGGTTTCGGCAGGTGGGCGTTTCTGGAGATTCGGGACATTCACGAAACGCAAACCCTCATCCGCTCTGGTATGGCGAAAGGATTTGACGCCACACGATAAGATAGTTTTAGGACTTGCGCATTTCAGTCTATTTTACCGTCTTTTCTCTCTGTCATTCCAGCGGAGGCAGGAATCCAGGGCTATACTACATACTCTGGATTCCCCTTTTCAGGGGAATGACACCAAAAAAGAGGAAAGTGCGTAAGTCCTAAGTTTGTTACAATACACCCATGCGATTCGCATTTATAGACGTGCAGAATACCGCAAGCACCACCCAACAACTGCTTGGGTTTGTCATTGATTGGCATAAGTTGTGCGAATATTTGCATAAAAAATGGCGCTGCCAAAAAGTGTTTCTGTATTCCGGCATTGACGAAGGGGACGCTGAAACGGCGAAAGAATTTGAGTCGCTGGAGAAAGACGGATGCATCGTCAGAAGCAGAACAGTTTTTTCTTACAAAAAGAGATAAAAAGATTTCAATCAAATGCGTCGGTTGTGGCAAGGAGTCAATAGAGGTGATTGCTATGGGCTACAACCGCAAGTCAAACTGCGATGTTGATTTAACCGTGGACGCGATGGAAATGGCCAGCCCAGATTCTGAATTTCTCATTTTCACCGGTGATGGAGATTTTGCCTATCTCATTGAGAAAGTCATTGAGAAAGGAACGAAAGTGTTCATTGTTTCTTCAACTGCTGGAGTTAGGAAACCGGGAATGAATACAAAACGGTTTTCTACGAGATTAACTTCGCTTCTCCGAGAACAGAAGGGGTGCATTAACCTCATAAACATAGATAGCTGGAAATTCAAGATAAAGAAAGAGCTATAAATACAAACCGCCACGAAGCGTGGCGGTCTGCGAATGACATAGAGAAGTATAGCCAAGCGGCCGGTATTGTCAAGTATCAAAAGTGTATAACTCACGCACAACCAGTATGCCCCGAAAAACAGCCACAAATCAGCCAACTACCGCCGCGCCGGTGAGGTCATACAAACACCGCGCCAAGCGGTCGCGCATACCGACACAGGAGGAGTCGGTAACACTCTCTCCGCGCGAGAAACAGCCGGTGAAAAAACGGTACGCCTACGACCCGTCATTTGACCCACAGTTGCAGTGGGTTGGGAAATATAACCCCGCAACTGCGCCGCACCCGAATCTTGAGTGGGCGGGAAAGCGCGAGTAGGGCGCGGAACTCTCGGTCGCTACCGTGCCGATTTATGTGCAGGAGAATATCGCGCCGGAGGCGATTATCGCGCGGCTGAAGAGCGGCGCGAGCGAGAACGCGCAACAAATGCTTTTCGGCGAGACGGCGGAGACACAGGCGGCGAAGGCGGTGGATTTCTATAAACACGAGGACAACTGGCGCAACAGAATGATACTCGGAGATTCGCTGATTGTGATGAACTCTCTTTTGGAAAAAGAGGGTATGCGCGGCAAAGTACAGACCATCTATATAGACCCGCCCTACGGCATCAAGTTTGGGAGCAACTGGCAGACCAGTACGCGGAAGCGGGATGTGAAGGATAACAAAGTGGAAGACCTTGTGCGCCAGCCGGAGCAAATCAAAGCGTTCCGCGACACTTGGGAACTC
>JBBUCR010000216.1:0-3404 GCA_038057695.1 Patescibacteria group bacterium
CCATCACCTTGCCTTGCAATGCCTTGTTCTCCTCATACAGTTTGTAGTACCGATACGAAAGCCCCGCCAGGGCAAGCAGTGCTACGGTGAGAAGTATGTTCTGTATGCTACGTGACATAGGTATATTCGAAGTATAACAAAAAATCGCCCCCGGAACGACGACGTCGTTCCGGGGGTATGGGCTACATGCGGGCTCGCCGCGGGTGGAACCCATGGGGGAGTCGGAGCGCCGCGAGGGACGCAAGGGAAGAAACGGAGACAGGAGCGGTTCGCACGTCATCTTTCGCGACGTGTACGACTCTCGTTTGTTTTCCTTTCCGTCCGGCAGAAATGAGAAGTTCAAGCTTATCTGTGCCAACTTGGCGGACAACAGAGAAAGTGCGTCCGTCGTTGCTTCCAAAGTACACGCGTGTGCCGGGAGTAAACGTTCTATTCATATTTTTTAAGAGACTGCTGAGGTTATAGTTGGTACGGGTCCTGACGCAGTATCCTATACGATTCCCGCGATTTTTTCAACTCGTTGTTTAATAACTCTCCGCACCTTCTCGTGAAACGGCAAGGTACAGCGTCATTGCGAGGAATGAAGCAAAGCGAAATGACGAAGCAATCCAGAATTTGCGGCTCTAACACTAGATTGCTTCCTGCCGCGCAAGGCCTCGCAGTCGCAATGACAGATGTGGAGAGTTACCTGTCTAACTCTTTTTGGCAAATGTCGGTTACCATTTGGCGAAAAAGCTTTTTATATTTAGTTCTCTACTATGAAACCGGACAATATCACAATAAAGCTCATTATCATCGCGCTCATTGGCGGTGCCTGCCTTATCGCGAGCCTTATGGTCTTCGGTCTTGTAGAAGAGCGCGAACACCGTTTCAGTGAAGCGAAACAAGACATAGCAAGCATGTGGGGAAGCCGGCAGGAGCTTGTCGGGCCGATGCTTATATGGAACCGCGTCCGTACCGACCTTCCTTCGGCGACAGAGACAGTGTATCTCCTTCCCGAAACGCTTGATGTCCGCACCGAGCTTGTTCCGGAAATTCGCTCGCGGGGGATTTTTGATGCGGTTGTCTACACCGGCAAGATGTCGGTTTCGGGCACGTTTTCGGCGAAAGAGATAGAGCGCCTTCGGGTCGGCTCCCAGGCGGTCTTTTCAGTCGGGCTTACCGATACGCGAGGTGTTCAAAGTCAGGTTCGTCTCTTATGGGACGCCTCGACGTACCCGTTTAATCCGAGCGCGAAGAACCCACTAGTCTCCGCCTCCGGCGTCTATGCCGAAGTGCCGGTTCACAGTAGCATCGCGGCTATCCCGTTTTCGTTTGAGCTCTCGTTCAAGGGGAGCGAAGGATTCACGGTCGTGCCGGTCGGCACAGACACGCGCATTTTTGTCGCTTCTTCGTGGCCGACGCCGAAATTCATCGGAGCATTTCTTCCGGTAGAGCGCGACCTTAGCAACACAGGCTTTACTGGCGGATGGAATATTTCATCATTCGGACAGACTTTCCCGCATACGGGGACGGATCGGGAAACGGGCCCGAGTCAATTTTCCGCTTCTGCGGCAGGCGTTGAACTCCTGCAGCAGGTAGACCTCTATGACCAGGTTTCGCGGAGCGTGAAGTATGCCGTTCTCTTTATCCTCATCACTTTCGCGGCATTCTTTATCTTTGAGGTTCTGTCAGGCCTTCGCGTGCACCCCGTTCAATACCTGCTCATCGGTGGTTCGCTTGCGCTCTTTTATCTACTCCTCCTGTCTTTTTCGGAGCAAATAGGATTCTTGCCGTCATACATACTCTCGGCCGCGCTGACCGCGCTCCTGATTACCGCCTACAGCGCGCGCGTGCTTCAAAGCAGACGACGGGCATACCCAATATCCGCGCTTCTTGTCGTGCTGTACGGCTATCTCTATTTTGTGCTTCAGCTTGAAGATTACGCGCTTCTCTTCGGTTCGCTTCTGCTCTTCGCGCTTCTCGCGACCGTGATGTATCTCACGCGCAATGTGAATTGGTTTGAGCCTGCGCCTAAGAATACATCCTAGAATGCTTTGACTATCAAACGCCCGACTGCCAGTCGTGAATAACGTCAAATTGATAGATAAAGTTGAGTACGTTGAGCGTCAGATTGTCGCGAATCATATATCCGACGAACACTTCAAACAGAACCGCGAGAAATACGGTGAGCCACGCCGGCGCGCGGAGGGCAAAGAAAAAACCGGCTGCCATGGAAACGGTATCCATTACCGAGTTAAGGATACTGTCTCCGACATAACCCTGCGCGAGCGCCTGTTCGCGATACGCGTTAATGACCCACGGCGTGTTTCCGGCAATCTCCCAGCCGATTTCAATACCCATCGCGAGAAGAAGGCGGGTACCGACGGACATTCGGGGGAAGAGAAGCCGGAGAATGCCGTAAAAGACAAATCCGTAGATGATGTGCGAGAACGTGTACCAGTCAAAGAGGTGCTGGGACATGCCCGCGGAAAGTACATCATTCTCCCAAAATTTCACGTATCCGCACTCGCAGATAAACGGTTGGCCGAGAAGATACAAGACGAGGACTTGGAGCGCGATGAGTCCCGCGCCGATAAAAAGAATTCGCTTCAGGTTTGTTGTCATAGGAAAAGTATACCTCGCACTAATGTTGAAGCAAAGTTTAGTACGAGGTACGCCAAAAAAACGCCGCCGCAGTGCATAGGCCTGCGGCGGTTTGGTGAAGCGTTTGTTGCGGCTCTTCGGTGCCAGCTTCGCCCCCACTAGAGCTTCTTTATATTACCGCTAAGAAGCGGAGACGGTGCCGATTTTTGAAAGAGCGGCGGTTTGAAATCAAGCATGCCGGCGCATCTTCCGGAATACACGGAAAACGGAAGATCAAGCTTCTTCTGAATCGCTACGTCGCAGAGATGCTTCATGATTTCGTGTCTTCCGGCTCCTATTCTTACTCCGGCGAGGCGAATATCGTCGTGAGCTTCCTGCAGGAAAGCGGCAAGCATATTCCGCGAGTGTTTTTTGCCGCGAAGCTCAGGAACGACGACGAAAGAAAAGACTCTCCACTCCTTCCAGTGTTTCTGGAAGAAAATGTGCCCAATGAGTGTGCTTCCTTCGTAAAAGATAAAACCGTCGTACCGCAGGCACTTGACCAGAAGGAAGAAAAGCCATTCCGCCGGAAGCCAGCGGATGAGAAAGGTGATACGGGCAAAAAGACTTCCTTTGTCGGGGTTCTTCGCCCAATGGACGACGTAGTCCCGCTGTGCTTTTTGTTTCGGCTCCAGTTTGCTGACTTTAAAGAGTTGCATATCTACACTCCACCATACAACAAAAAGCCGCCAAATCAAAGGTGGCTTTTGTAGCTTGGTTTTAAACAATCAACTACCGCGCAGCAAGCTGACGCGGTACGCCCGCCAGCTTGATGGCAC
>JBBUCR010000217.1:0-5895 GCA_038057695.1 Patescibacteria group bacterium
GGTTTTCGCTTTCCAAGTATTCTGGCGAAATTGTCTTTTGTATGAAAGGCATTGCGAAGCAGGCTCCCCTTTTCGGACGGACGACTCTCAATTACCTGAAATTCCTGTTTATCCACGGCCTCCTTCATTTGAAAGGATACGCGCATGGGAGTAGAATGGAGCGTGAAGAATGCAAATTCCAAAAAAAATTTGGAATTTGATTCCTTCATCCTTAATCCGTAACAGGAATTCGTTAAGGATTAAAGATTAAGATTCTCCTCATGGCTCGCACTATTGCCATCGGCATTGATATCGGAACATACCAGACGCGCATCGTCGCGGCGGAAATTGCGCGCGAAGGCGAACGTGAACTTCCGAAAGTTGTTGGCGTTGGTTTTTCTGAATCCCGCGGCCTCCGCCACGGCTACATTCTGAATCAGCCAGACGCGGTAAAGAGCGTGAAGCAGGCGGTGGCGCAGGCATCCAAGGCGGTAGGCTTACCCATCAAGCAGGCAATCGTTTCCATCGGAGGCATCGGTCTTTCCAGTCTTACGTCAACTGGCACGGTAGTTATCACGCGCGCCGATTCGGAAATCACCGAGCTTGACGTCAAAAAGGCGGTGGAAACGAGCCGGCAGGAAATCCCCGCGACGCTTTCGCAGAACCGCCAGCTTTTGCACACGGTGCCCCTCCACTTCAAAGTGGATGGGGAAATTACGCTTGGTAAGCCTGAGGGACTGAAAGGCAGTAAACTGGAAGTGAAGACGCTCTTTATTACCGCGTTCAAGCAGCATGTTGACGACCTTCTTGAAACGCTTGAAGAGGCAGGTATTGAGGTTGAAGAAGGAAACCTTGTCGCCGCGCCGCTCGCCGCAAGTCTTGTGACGCTTACGAAACAGCAAAAGATGGCGGGCGTTGTGCTCGCGAATATCGGCTCGGAGACGGTTTCCATCGTGGTGTTTGAAAACAATCTGCCTCTGTCCCTTGAAATATTCCCTATCGGGAGTAACGATATTACGAACGACATCGCGCTCGGCCTTCGTGTCCCGCTTGAGGAGGCGGAGGACATTAAACGCGGGTCCATCGTCGGCGGAAATTTCTCGCGTAAAAAGCTGGAAGAAATCGTTGAAGCGAGGCTTTCCGATATTTTTGAGTTGATTGAAGCACATCTCAAGAAACTCGGAAGAAGCGGCCTTCTTCCCGCCGGCATTGTGCTGACGGGCGGCGGTTCGGCTATAGAAACGGTGGACGACCTCGCGAAAGCGGCGCTCCGCCTCCCTTCACGCGTCGCGAGCATCTCATTCGGTGACAATATCCGCGGGCAGATTAAAGACGCCTCTTGGTCGGTCGCGTACGGTCTCTGCATTTTGGGACTGAACACCGGCGAGTCGGAAAGCGTGTCGGGTATGAGGCTCGTTAAGCAGACAAAAAACGGCGTGGTAAGTTTCTTGCGGCAATTTCTGCCGTAAGACACAGAAGCGACACGGACTAAGAACACGGAACGAGACGGAACCTCCTTCCCCTCTTGAGAGGGGAGGATTAAGTCGGGGTGATTTTTATTCTCCCTTTTCAAAAGGGAGCACGCGCGTCTGCTTCCGTTGCGAAAATCGCAAGCCGCTTCAGGACAATGACCGTAACTCCTTTCCCGGTGTCTATTCCGACAGAAGCTATCTCTCTCCTCGTTGCCCCGAAGCTTTCTGACCCAATATCTTTTCTTACCATCTCCTCTATCCTGTTCTGAAACTGACCCCATGACATCGGTCGTGCATCAGCGAGTCCACTCATAAGAATTCCTTTTGTTCATTTCCACTCAAAATCCAAGCATCTATACCTTACAATGTCAACCCCTTTACTCTTTAATGCTCGGTGCTATGATACGTTTTACAGAAGGAGAGCTATTTTTACGTCCATAACGCCCTGTATTTTTCATTTTAATTTTTTAATTTTAATTTTCCTATCGTGCCCCAAATCACCCCCGAGGTAGAAGCATTCGCTCGCATAAAAGTGTTTGGTTGCGGTGGTTCCGGCAAGAACGCCCTAAACCATATGATTAACTCCAAGGTGAAGGGGGTTGAGTTTATCGGGGTCAATACCGACGCGCAGGACCTGCATAACACACAGTCAAAAAAGAAAATCCACATCGGTAAGAACCTTACCCGCGGACTCGGTACGGGAATGAATCCGGAAATCGGTAAGCGCGCCGCTGAAGAAACGCGCGAGGAATTGCAGGAAGCGATTAAGGGTGCCGATATGGTCTTCATCGCCGGCGGCGAAGGAGGAGGGACGTTTACCGGCTCCGCCCCAATCGTCGCGAAAACGGCGAAGGAGATGGGCGCACTCACCGTCGCCGTTACCACGAAGCCTTTCTTTTTTGAAGGCACCCAGCGCCTTCGCCTCGCGGAACAGGGACTTGAAGATCTTCGCAAGGTCGTGGACGCGATTATAGTGATTCCGAACGACCGACTGCTCGCCGCGGTGTCAAAGGAGACAACGGCGAAGGCCGCGTTCGCGATGTGCGATGAGGTGCTCCGTCAGGCGGTAGAAGGCATTTCGGACCTTATCACCACCCCCGGTATTATTAACTTAGACTTCGCGGACATTCGCGCTATTTTGGAAAATGCGGGTTCGGCGCTTATTGGCATCGGTTCGGCAACCGGCGAGAAACGCGCGGAGGAAGCGGCAAAACAGGCTATCAACTCTCCCCTTCTTGAACTCTCCATCAACGGAGCGAAGGGCGTGCTTTTCTCTATTGCCGGAGGCGACGACCTTACGATGTTTGAAATTCAGGACGCGGCAAAAATCATTACTGAGTCCATTGATTCAAACGCCAAGGTTATCTTCGGAACCATCAAGGATGAGAAACTGAGAAAAGGCGAGGTGAAAATAACGGTCATTGCTTCCGGTTTCCCGGATGGCGCGCGGTCAAAACCTCTCTTCACTCAAGAAAAGCCCGTGACTGAAGAAGGTAAGGGGAAAATTTTTAATACGATTATGCCGAGTGGAAAGGAGACTCCCAGAACTGTGGCAACGGAAGAAAAGAAAGTGCTTGAAGACGTTGACGACGATTGGGGGGCGGTTCCGGCTTTTTTGCGCCGCTCAAAAAAGTAAATCCGAATTTCGAATCTCAAAATCCGAAACAAATTCCAATAGACAAGCAACAAGTCTCAAACTATCTCGTTTGGGATTTGTTTTTTGTGATTTAGATATTGTTTAGGATTTCGGATTTCGTACTTCGAATCTTTTTATGTATAATAGGGCAACTTCAATTTACGCAAAACTAATTGTTCATGTCAATAATCTATGACCTCGCGATAGTAGGAGGTGGCCCCGCAGGCGTTGCCGCTGGCGTCTATGCTTCGCGCAAGCGCTTGAAGACCGTATTCATCGCGCGCGATTTCGGCGGACAAAGTACCGTCTCGGACGGCATTGAAAACTGGATTGGCACGGTCAAGATTTCCGGAGCCGACCTCGCGAAAAACCTTGAGGCGCACCTGCGCGCGTACGCGGACGATGTCTTGGATATCAAGGTGGGAGAAACGGCTTTGAAAATAACCAAGAAGCAATCACCAATAACCAAAAGAGAAGAAGGCGGATTCACTATTCAAACGGATGTGAATAGTTATACGGCAAAGACGGTTCTGGTCACCGCGGGAAGCGCGCGAAAGAAGCTGGATGTGAAAGGCGCGGACCGGTTGGAGCATAAAGGACTTACCTACTGCGCGAGCTGTGACGGCCCGTTGTTTGCCGATATGGACGTCGCGGTTATCGGAGGCGGGAACGCGGGGTTTGAAAGCGCCGCGCAACTCCTCGCGTACGCGAAAACCGTGACACTCCTAAACCGAAGCGATAACTTCAAGGCCGACCCCGTGACCGTGAAGAAAGTGCTCGCGCATCCGAATATGAAAGCGATACTTGGCGCCAAGATTTTGGAAATAAAAGGCGATGCGTTTGTGACGGGCCTTGTCTATCAAACGAAGGAATCTGGCGGGCCGAAAGAACTCGCGGTTACGGGTATTTTCGTGGAAATCGGTTCAAGCCCCGCTACCGACCTTTTAGGCGGCCTTGTGGAGCGGACGCCCTACAAACAGGTTATCGTTGACCCGAAGACCCAACATACTTCCCAGAAAGGCATCTTGGCTGCCGGCGATTGCACCGACGGGCTGTATCACCAAAACAACATCGCCGCCGGCGACGCCGTAAAAGCACTTGAAGATATTTATCTCTACCTCCACGCGTCATAATTCTCCCTTTCCTAAAGTTTCCTAAAGGGAGTACTTCGTCTTCGTTTGAATCCGTCCCTTTTTTCAATTATACCAAGTAACGCCTATCGGTATTACTTGGTATAATTTATTTTTGAGCAACAATGAGGGCATAGGGCTGGGATGCACCTGCCTTTTCCCAGAACTCCTTTCCTAATTTTTTCACTCCCTCTTCACTCGGAGTAAATTTCTTCCACTCAACACTCAAGAATCCTCCTTCGCGAGCTCCACGCTCATAATCCGCTTTTGAAAATTGGGCGAGATTAGCATTGAATTTCGTTTCTTTGGTGTCGGGGTCCAGGAAATCAAAATTGACTTGTCCTGCCGTAGCCGCTTTTCTGAAAAACCTATTCGCAACGACTTGATTGAAGTCTCTGAACTCGGGGTTAAATACGACTGCCACAAAAGTCCCGCGTTCTTTTAGGTTGTTTCGGGCAGAAGCAAAAAAGTTCTTGATGTAGTCGATATCGGGAGAGTACGGAAGTACCATCACCGCTACCGCGCGGTCAAAGAGGTCTGGAGACTGAAACGTGAGCGGGTCGGCGACTTTATATTCGATATCAAGGTGTGCATCGCTTTCCTTCTTCTGCGCTCGTTCAATAAGATTCGGAGAAATATCATAACCGACCACATGCGCGCCGCGCTCTTTGGCAAGACGTCTCGAGAACAACCCGTCACCGCAACCGATATCGAGTATCCGCTTCCCGCGAATATCCCCCAGTTCATCCTCAACCGTCGGGTAATGCAGGAAATTGCGAATAGGGTCGGACTCGATGAACGAGGCATACTCCTGATGTCCATTGTTGAACTGTTCGGCAAGATTTTTAACTTCGGAAATTTTTTCCATCATGTGGGCGGTAGAGGGTTCGAACCTCTGACCTCATCGACGTCAACGACGCGCTCTACCAACTGAGCTAACCGCCCAAATATTCCATTTACGCCAAACCCTTACACGATAACGTACTTTTTCCCCACACGCAACGTCATTTAGCAAAGATAGGACGGCCGTCTTATCTCTGCTAAAATAAGGATATGGATATAGCCGAGCGAAATCTGAAAATCAAAAGGCAGAGAAGAGAACGTCGTAAGGGTATCTGGTGCGGGCCGACACAGAAAAAAATCTTGCTGCTTCTCTTGGGTGGCATGGTTCTCTCATGCACCCGGTCTAACAGAAAGCAGTTGCAAATCGTTAAAGGCATCCATGAGACATGGAAGGACTTGAGTAAGCAGGCGGCTATTCGTGCTGTTTCCGGACTGTATGAGTCAAAACTATTGGAAGCGGGTGAAAATACTGACGGGACAATAACGTTAACACTGAACAAGAAAGGAAAGAGACGAGCGCTTACCTACCATCCGCGTTACGCGAAGATACGACGAGATGGCTCATGGGACCACAAATGGCGTCTCGTGTTGTATGACATACCGGAAGACGAGCGCCAAACACGCAACGCTTTTCGTGATCACCTAACCGATCTCGGCTTACACAAGTTGCAGCACTCTGTGAGCATCTTCCCCTTTGATTGCAAGAACGAGATTGATTTCTTTGTTGAGTTGCTCGACATTAGAAAGTATGTGCGGTTTATCGTGGCAGACTCAATAGATGACCAAGTGTATTGGAAGCGCAAGTTCAATCTCGACAAATACATTTAGCAAAGAT
>JBBUCR010000218.1:0-9131 GCA_038057695.1 Patescibacteria group bacterium
CACCTTGGCGGGGCGGTTGACCCCGTGATTATGTGGACCATCGCGCATCGGCAGGGTATCCGCCTCCCCGTCAAAGATTACTGGGATTTTGAGGATATGATTACGATGGGTCCGGATAAAAAGAATCAGTCTCTGGACGATATGGACAAAAAATATTATCACCTTACTGAACTCATTCAGTCATCTCCCGAAGCGATGGAAGAGGCAGTACACTCGGTCATCGGCGGCGGCTACCGCAAATGTAATCTGGTCTTGCAGGAGCTTCGTTTCAGCCCGATGAAGCGCAACCGCACGGGAGAACGCGACCTTGATTTCATTATCCTCGCGGCACTCTGGGGTATGCGGCGCGCCACGATTGAATACCCGCAAGTCTCTGCGGGGCTTATCATCGCGTTGGACAGGAGTTTTACTCCCGCGCAGAACGCCATCACGCTGGAAAAAGCAATACGGTATAAGGCGGACGGTATTGTCGGCGTGGACATTCTCGGCCCCGACCGCGACACCTTTTCAATGAAGGAACACGCGCCGCTTTTGGAACGCGCCCGCAAGGCGGGACTCGGGCTTACGGTACACGCGGGAGAGACGGGAAATCTGGAAGAACTACGCTATGTGGTCCGCCACATCCGCCCCGAACGCATCGGGCACGGACTTGCCGCGGCGAAAGACAAGAAACTTATGCAGGATATCGTGAAGCAGGGGATTGTACTGGAGCTTTGCCCCACCTCCAATCTGCGCAACAGCGTCGTAAAAGATGTTGAGGAACTGCGTACCATCATACGCACGTTTGTGGATAATGGCGTTACATTCACCATCAATACCGATGGGCCGGAAATGTACAAGACGAGCGTCCTCAAAGAGGAAGAATTTCTGCTCGCGAACGATATTATGAGCGAGAAAGAACTCGCGCACAGTATGGAATGGGCGTTCAAGGCGGCGTTCGTGAAGCGGAAGGATGACAGGAAGAGCAGAAATTTAGGTTAAACCTAAAGTCTTTAGGTTTAACCTAAATCTAGGCAGGGTAACAAAGCATGGACGAACGGTTGGAAAAAATTGAACAGGAGATTAAGACCATTACCGAGCGCAACCACCGCGTGGAGGCTGATAAGGCGTGGGAGACGAGCCTCTTCCGGCTGCTGTGTATCGCTGTCGTTACTTACTTTGTCGCTGCGTTTCTCCTGTACGTCATTGATGCCGAACATTACCTGCTTGGCGCGCTTGTCCCCGCCGTCGGCTTCATGCTCTCCGTGCAGACATTGCCTGCGCTCAAACGCTGGTGGACTCTGAGATTTTGGGGAAAATAAAAGGCCTCGCGAATGCCGAGGTTCGCGGGCCAGTTAATGGCGCAAGCCCAATTAGATTCTGCCGGAGGCTCCGTCTGTAGGTGTCTGCCATCTGACACCTTGTCATCTAAACTCTTCCCTCTACAAATCTTCCGAAGTTACTAGTCCGTCTTTCACTGCAAGTCAATATTCACTCGCTTTGCGTTATTTTGGCAACGTGGCGCCGTCTTGCGCCAGCGGTATTTCCGCAGGCTGGTGTTGCGCGATATGGAATTTGTATTCGTGCCATGTGAGGTAGATAAAGAACGCGTCAAAAAGGGTGAGTATCGTGAGAATAACGGAGTGATGTATCGCGATGCGGTACAGTTGATACGAAATCATCACGGCAATAATGACGATGGTTGCCGGATATGCCCAATGCTTCTTACGGTACAATTGTATGGCGAGAAAGATATTCAGAAGTCCGTGCAGGAGGATGTAGAGCGCGACAAACGTCTTTGTGCTGGTCGCGGGGTCAAGCAGAGTGCCTGCAATAAACACGATAACTTTATCATTCGGGTCTTCAAGCAATTCGCGGTACGCAAGTGCAATGAGCCACTTTTCCAGCGTCGCCTTACTCGCGAGGAGTACGACTGTCCCGCTCACGGTTTCCCACAAGCCATTGAAACCTTTAAGCGCGAGGCCAAGTTCAAACAGTCCATGCCATATTTTCTCCTTGAAGAAAGTTATCATAGAGCCATAGTATACCGCAAAGAACAAAAACGGTTCTGTGAATTGTGATACTATTTGAATGTCGGAAAAGAAAAGAGGTGAAAGACTATGCGGAGAAACATTATAGAAATCATCCTCTTTGCGTGGAATTATGTCTGTCACCCCCTCCGCAACGCATCGGTGACGCCGAGTTCCGTCAGAGCCGCGGAGGCTATGGTGGCGAATATTGATTTTTCAGGCGTCAAAACGATTTTTGAACTCGGTCCGGGTACAGGCGTTTTCACAGAAAGAATACTGAAGTATTGCAAGCAGGACACGAAAATAGTGCTGGTTGAAATTGAAGCGAAATACGTCGCGTTTTTGCGAAAACGGTTCGGCGACAGGGTGTTCGTGGAGCACGCGAGTGTCGCTGACTTTGAGGCGCTTATCGAGAAACATGGAGGGAGAGTTGACCTCATTATTTCGGGTTTGCCTGTCGTTATACCGGGCGTTACCGAGAAACTCTTGAATGTTATCAGGAAGTATGTGGAACAAGGCGCGATCTATCGGTTTTTTTCATACGTACCTCCGCTCGTAAAACGAGTCTACAAGAGATTACCAGTCGAACAGATATCCTTTGTCCCCCTTAATTTTCCGCCATTATGGGTTTTTGGAATTAATCGCACTCATGTCGTGGAACAACACGGTTAAACTCGTTACCGCTATTGGGGTATCGGAACTCGCCGGTGTCATCGGGGCGGTCTTTACCGCTCCGTCCATTCCGGCCTGGTACGCGGGGCTTGTGAAGCCCGCGCTTAATCCTCCGGCGTGGATATTCGGTCCCGTCTGGACGACACTCTATGCGCTTATGGGCGTTTCGCTCTTTCTTGTGTGGAAGCGACATTCTGACATTCTGCAGAATGTCAGAATGTCGTACCAATGTAAGTGGGCGGTCGGTTTGTTTTTTGTCCAGCTTGCACTTAATGCGCTCTGGTCCATTTTCTTTTTCGGAATGCACAGCCCCGCGCTTGCGTTGCTTGATAGTATTCTTCTGTGGTGTGCCATTCTCGCGACGATGATTCTTTTTTGTTGTATTTCAAAACCGGCTTCATACCTGCTTTTCCCGTATCTCTTGTGGGTCAGTTTCGCGACGTATCTCAACTATTCGCTTGCGGTGCTTCATTTATGAACTTTCAGGCAGTGCTCGCTCTGTTCTCGGGCGTTATCAGTATCGCCTCTTTTGTCCCCTATATATGGGATATTTTCCGATTAAAAACCACTCCGCACAGCTATTCGTGGCTGATTTGGGCCCTGCTTCAGGGGACAGGAGCGCTCGCGATGCTTGGCGCCGGCGCGGACTTCGGCGCGGTTTCGGTAGCCATTGGTGCCGTTTTGTGCACAAGCGTGTTTCTGCTCTCGCTCCGGTACGGCACAAAAAATATCACGGTTTTTGACACGGTATGTTTTAGTGGCGCGCTCATCGCAACTGCGGTATGGTTTTCCTTACACGACGCGCTTCTCGCAATCGTGCTCGTGTCGCTCATAGACCTTTTGGCTTTCCTGCCTACGTTTCGCAAGGCGTACGCAGAGCCCCACAGCGAGACCACCGCGACGTATGTGCTGAGCGGCATAGCGGACGGACTTGCGCTTTTCGCTCTCGGTGCTTTCAGTGTGACTACCTCGTTGTATTTATTTACGCTCGTGGTTACCAATTTCGCCTGCGCGGGCATATTGTGGTTCAGGCGGGCTAGAATGGCTAAAATAAGAGAATAAGCCCAACGAAACGAATATGATAATCAAAGACCTCAAGAATTGTGTAGCGTTTGTTGCCGGAGATAGAACAGTACTCCGCGAACTTTTGCACGCGGGGAAAATTCCCGATGCGAATTTTCGCTACAGTTTGGCACACGCCACGGTGAAAGTCGGGGAGAGTGCAACACCGCATGCACTCAAAACCTCCGAAGTCTATTATATTTTGGAAGGGGAAGGCAAAATGCACATTGGCGATGAATCAGCGAAGGTATGTGCGGGACAAGCAATCGTGATACCGCCGAACGCAAAACAGTACATCAAAAATACCGGAACGAATGATTTGAAGTTTCTCTGTATTGTTGACCCCGCGTGGCGGAAGGAAGATGAAATAATCTTTTAATGTCGGCACCATTTATTCGCCAATTCGCGCGAATGGGCGAATAGATATAAAAGAAGAAATATGAAACCAATACTCGTCACATCATACATCACGCCCGACCTTGATGGGACCGCGTGCGCCATCGCGTACGCGGAGTTTTTGAATACGAACGGCACGGAGGCGGTCGTGGGCATTATGGGAGGATTCCACCGCGAAGCGGCTTTTGTACTGGAGCGCTCGGGAGCACCACGCCCACTTTCTCTCACCGACGCGCACGGCTACGAGCGCATTGTTCTTGTGGACACCAGCAATCTTTCAATGTTTGAGGGAAACATTTTGCCGGAGCGCGTCATTGAACTCATTGACCATCGGGACGTGCATCAGGCGGAACTCTTTCCGAACGCGAAAGTACAGATAGAAAAAGTCGGTGCCGCGGCGACGCTTGTCGCGGAGCGATTTATCAAATTCGGCACGCCACTATCAAAGGCGGCGGCGACACTTCTCTTTGGCGCGGTCGCTTCAAATACACTCAATTTTAAGAGTTCCCGTACGACAAAGCGCGATGCGGACGCCTTCGTTTGGCTTGGCAAGCAATCCGGATTGGATGCGCGATTTATCCATAAAATGTTCGTGGTGAAGTCGGATTTACAGGGAGAATGTTTGTCCGATGGCCTCTGGAGCGATTACAGCTGGTACACATTTGGAGGAAAGACCGTGATTATCGCCCAGCTTGAAATAATCGGCGCGAAAAAACTCGCGAAAGAACGGGAGAAGGAGATTTTTGAAGAATTGCGGAAGATACAAAAGGCCAAAAAAGCGGATTTTGGGTTTCTGAACATACTGGACCTTGAAGAAGAGGGGAATGTGCTTATGGCGGAAGAAAAACCGGTTCAAGCATTCCTGTCGCGATTATTCGGACTCACCTTCACAGGCGGCACTGCGTGGCGAAAGGGATTTTTGCTACGCAAGGATATCGTGGTTACCTTACGAGAAGAAATGGGAAAGGAAGCGGACAGGACATGATATCCCGATTGGAAAAAGTAAGAAAGGTGCTTCGCCGCGAGAAAGCCGACGCGCTTTTGGTGTGGAACAGCGAAGGTAGCGGACAACCTGCGACACGATGGATTTCCGGATTTTCGGGAACGGCGTCGGTGCTACTCGTCACAAAGACAAAACCGTTTCTCATAACCGATGGGCGGTATACCACGCAGGCGAGGAAAGAGGCGAAAGGATTTTCGGTTTTTATTTCCTCGACACGGAAACCGACGCTTAAGATTCTGTCGGAGATGATAATGAAAAGAACAATGCAGAGGATTCTTTTTGACGGGAGCGTGACGACGCATACTGTGGTGGAGGAGATGAAACAAGCTTTAGAACAGACAACCCTCGCCGCCGAAGACGGCGGCACCCCTAGTCTACGACTATTTCACTTTACGAAGGGGGATACACCCTCAAGACAAGCTGAATTGATTTCTAAGAAACATATTTTGGTGGAATTGAGAATGGTTAAGGAAAAAGAAGAAATACGGCTACTCACGAAAGCGGCGGAGATTGCTTGTCTCGCGTTTTCGCGGTTGCTTTCCGAACTACGCGCCGGTATGACGGAAAAAGAGATAGCACGACGGCTGGAGCATTTGATGGCTGAAGAAGGAGCCGAGGGAATCGCGTTCCCAACGATTGTCGCGTCGGGAAAAAACGGCGCCAATCCGCACGCGAGGGCAAGCGATAAGAAAATCAAAATGGGGGAGTTTGTGACCATTGATTTCGGCGCGCGGTATAAAGGGTATGTATCGGATATGACGCGGACGGTGGCGATAGGGAAGGTGTCACCAAAGCTCAAAGAAATGTATGTAGCGGTCCAAAAAGCGCAAGAGCTTGGGTGTCGGAAAGCGAAAACCGGAATAACAGGCGCGGAGATTGACGCCGCGTGCAGGAAGTATCTTACGAAAAAAGGATTCGGGAAGTATTTCACGCACAGCACAGGGCACGGGATTGGAATGGAGGTACATGAGTTGCCGCATATTTCACCCACCCCACCTCAGTCCTCCCCTCTGAAGAGGGGAGGAGGAAAGAAAAAGACACTACCGGCGGGAGCGGTCGTTACCATAGAACCCGGAGTGTATATTCCGAATGTCGGCGGAGTACGTATAGAGGATTCACTTGTGTTGACGAAGAAGGAGAATGTGAATCTCACCAAAACGATTTCCCAAAAACTTTTCACTTGTTAACGGGTGCAAATATAACTGTGAGTTACGAAACCCAAATCGGGACTGTCATTGCGAGGGCGAAGCCCGAAGCAATCCATGTTGCACGGCCTTGTTTCTGGATTGCTTCGCGGAGCCTGTGCAGAGCGACAGCGAAGGGCTCGCAATGACAATAGTGAGTTTCGTAATTCACAGAAATATAAAACAAACCAAGAGCCATCTCTTGGTTGTGAATCGTGCTACACGCTTCCGCGACGCGGAAGCCTATGAAAGAGCGGGTGCTTTTGACGCCGGTTCCGGCGCCGGAGGACAGATAGGGGGAATCATTGGGCCGGTTGGGTGTGCGAACCATATGGGGGAGCGCGCGAGAAATGTTCCCAAACACACATCCGCGAGCGGGAGCACGACATTGAAGTTTTTGTGCATATACCGGTGATGCAGGAGGTGGTGTCCGTTGAGCTTGCGGAACAACCACGAAAATTCCAATCGGCGCGATTTCGGAAGATGCATACACCAGTGGATGTATTCGTACGTTGCGTAGTACAGACCGATGGTGATTGCAGCCGTGACAGGGACAGCCCACGTTCCGATACGCCACCCCACGAGGTCAAACGGAATACCCGAAAGAAGAATCAGAAACGGTCCGTTCCACCATTTCATCGGGATGGTCCATTTATCCTCCTCGCACAGCAAGTGGTACGTCCGGTCGGCTTTAAAGGTCGTGTGGTGTACCCCCGCATGCGCTCGGACGGGATATTCCAACCCCCACGTCTTTCGGTGCATAAAGTATTTGTGAAGCGTCCATTCAAAAAAGGAGGCATAGACGATACACGTCATAGCCGTGATACAGATAATGATACACATATGTTTGGGTCCGTTTCGGTGTGCGGTTTTTACAGTCAAAAAGCTCTCATGTAAGTATACCCCCACACCAAACAATGGGAAATGTTTGATGTGGGGGTATACCTTTTTTGCGGCTCGTAACTCTTTTTTCAAGTTTTGTTATACTTACTCCACGCTATGCCGAAACTTACCAAAGAGCAGAAATTTCTCTATTCCCGTGTTGCGATGCTTCTTTTTGGCGTTGGATGGGTCCTCTTTGCGTTCGCAGGACTCAAAGGCTTCTCATTCTGGTACGGCGGATTTGTCCTCTGTTTTTGGCTGGCGCTCGGCTGCTCAAATTACGCGGAGCGCACCACGCTCTGGCTCATCGCGAATCGCCCTGTTCCATTCCTGATTTTCTATGCCGCCATTGCGTCAACCTTCTTTCTGCTTGACCGGATGGCGATTGACGCAGGGTTGTGGTTTTATCCGATGTATCACGGTTGGCTGTTCGTCGTCGGCTATCTCGTCTGGTATCCGGTTGCCGCTTTTTCGGTTCTTGAATTCTTTTATTTTCTTATTCGCGTCTTCGGGGAAAAACTCGTGTTTCGCCACCGAAAAGAAACTTTCTGGCACAACACGCTTGACCGGATTGAAGGCGTCGCTTTCCTTGCCATGATAGGTCTCATTGTCTGGGGCGCGGCCGCGTCTATTTCTCCCGTCCTTCTGTTTTCAGTCGCGTCTGTGTGGATACTTCTCGCGAGTATGAAACTCGCGTTCCATGTGCAAAATGGGCGGCAGACGGCACTACTGCTCGCGGTTACCGGTTTCCTCGTCGCTCTCCTCACCGAAATCCCAAACACGGGCTCGTTTGAATGGGTATATCTTTCCGCGCCAGTACTCAATGTGCTCCTGTGGGGTGTCCCGCTCTGGATGCTACTCGGCTGGTATTGTTTTACGCTCATTTCCCTGCGCTTGTGGATATTTTTGGCGCTACACCCCCCACACCAAATAAATACCTGACTTCTTTGATAGCAAAGAAGTAAAATCGGTAAATCACCGCGCTTGTGCGCAGGGTCGTTCGGCTCGCCTCGCTCTCGCCTCGCGGCGAAGCTGCGGGTCGCGGGCGAAGCGGGTGCGGCCAGGCACGGGTCTCTCGCCCTGCGGTGCCGCTCCTCATCTTTACTTCCCCTCAGCCACTTTGAAACGGACGTCATTTCGGAGGTATACTACTCTCAATGGGAATTAAAATCCGAATTGTCGCCGTCTTGCTTCTCCTCGTGTTTCTCGGGGCGTTTATGGCGGTACTGCAGCACACCGGTACCATACAGCGGAACGATACGACACTCCGGATGGAAAACGGAAAAGAGCTTTTTCTGTCGGTAGCCGCTACGGACGCGAAACGGGCAAGGGGACTCAGCGGACGGGAGTCAATGCGGGAAAATGAGGGGATGCTGTTTACATTCGCGAAACGGGACTTCCAGGGGATTTGGATGAAGGAAATGCGTTTTCCGCTTGATATTCTTTGGCTGAATAAGGAAGGAGCTGGCGCGTTTACCGTCGTGGACATAAAAGAAAACGCGGCTCCCGAAACCTATCCGGAAATTTTCCTGCCGAAAGAGTTGGCGTCGCACGTGATTGAGTTAAACGGAGGTACGGCGGGGAAAAACGGTATCGGCATCGGTTCGGTCTTGACCGTAAAAAAGTAGTATTGTCAAACTTTCCCTTTTGCGCTATGCTAACCGTGGTTTATACCGGGTAATCGCTTCGGCTCACAAAGCCGGAGAGGAAAGTCCGAACACTGCCCGCCCGCATTTTGCGCAAGTAAAACGTAGGCGGGAGAACAGTAGCGGGTAACACCCGTCCTCCGGCGCAAGTCGGAGTGAGGTGCGAACAGCAACGTCCGATTCCGAAAGGATAGGGCTCGCCGATGTACATCGGGGAGGTCTTGGCGGTAACGCCAAGCTGAAACGGCTAAATCCTTACTTCAGTGCAAGGCCGTAC
>JBBUCR010000219.1:0-2079 GCA_038057695.1 Patescibacteria group bacterium
TCGTCGGGAGAAACGACCACGGCTTTTTTATGGCCAATTTCACTCTTCACCTTCTTGGTAAGGAGGGGAATCGGGGAGACGTTTTACATAGTCACGGTCGACTTTCGCATACTTTCAGGGTTGTGAAAATCTACGGTGACAATGCGACCAACACCAAGCATCTTCAAGGTGCGAAGCGCCACCTCGAGACTTTCGCTCTCGCCCGTCCGGAACTTTTTGTGCTGTCTCGAGTAGCCGAGGTAGGGAATAACCGCCGTTATCGCTCTCGCACCGCCCTTCTTCACTATGTCAACAAGGAGAAACAGCTCGAAAAAAGTGTCGTGAACCGAGTTGCCGGTGCTTTGAACGACGACACAGTGCTTCCCGCGAACAGGGGTCTCTATGCGCAGACGGACTTCCGAGTTCACGAACTGCGTACGCTCGGTCCGGACAAAGGGGATACCAAGCTTTCTTGCGAGGTCTTTCGCAAGTTTCTCGGATGCACTGCCGGAAAGAATGATGCAGGATATCTTTTTCATCGAAGTGGTAGGGCTCATATTACCATTTAAATCTGTCCTCGTCAAAAAAAGAGGCGCCGCGTAATTTGCAAAATTTAGCTCTATAGCGTACTCTAGAAATATGCAACATTTCGCGGCGAACTGGTGGTGGGGTGGAGAGAAACCGTAGCATCCGGTTGTTTTGCCGTTGAAGTCTCAACTTCTTCAGTGTACAAGCTCCGGATGGAGCTTTTTTAGTCTATAATAATTCGCTTATGCCTCCCCGAATATCGCTTCCACAGAAGCCGAAAATCGAGAAAATTGCTTTTGACGAGCACATTTTCGAAATCTTCCAAAAGCTGGAAGGGCACTTTGACGATTGTTTTCTCCTCGAATCGCTTACCGAAGGGCAAACTAGCCGCTACACCATTCTCGGATTTGCCCCCGAAAGCGTTATTTCAGGAAACGGGAGGACGCTTACGGTAGACGGCAAGGAGTATGCTGTTGAGAACCCGTATCATGCTCTTCGCGCCATCTGTCCCCAGCATGTGCTAACGCGCGGTTTTGTCGGCGGCCTCGTCGGCTCTATGAGCTATGAAGCGGCGGAGTTCTTCGAATCGGCGCTCACGCTCCACAAACACAAAGACTTCGACCAATTCCGATTCGGCCTTTACACGGACGGACTGGTATATGATAAGACGACGGGCGAAACGCTGTACTTCTATTATCGGAAGAACCGCCTCTCGGAGATGGTGAGGCTACTCAAAACCGGTTCAACGAGAAAAGTGCAAGCGACCAGTGTGCACTTCAGGGGTTTCAGCTTGAGTAAAGCGGAGCACCGAAAGATTGTGGAGAAGGTTAAGGAGAAGATACGCGGCGGATATACTTTCCAGTGCGAAGTGGGTTTTCGCGCGAATTTCACCCTTGAAGGTTCCGCACTTCCAATCTACAAGGAATTGCGCCGGGTGAATCCTTCGCCGTACCTGTATTACCTGAAGTTCGGGAAGCAAACCGTGTTCGGCGCCAGTCCGGAGCTGCTCTTCCAGCTTCGGGACGGCGAGATGGAAAGCTACCCGCTTGCGGGCACGGTGTCGCGGGGAAAGACGGAAGCGGAAGACCAACGGTTGGCAAAACAACTCGTGAATGACCCGAAAGAGCGCGCCGAACACGCGATGCTCGTTGACCTTCACCGCAACGACCTCGGCCGCGCGGCGCGCTTCGGCACCGTCCGGGTGAGGCAGCTTATGGAGGTGAAGAAGTTCAGCCACGTCCAGCATCTCTCGAGTGAAATTACCGCTCTTTTAGCGCCCGAGCACGATATGTTCACGGCGCTTGCCTACTCGTTTCCGGCAGGAACGCTCTCGGGTGCGCCGAAAATAGAGTCAATGAAAATAATTGACGCGAACGAAAAAACGGGACGCGGGCCATACGGAGGAGCGGTGGGTTTCTTCGGTTTTAACGGCAATTGTATGTTCGCGATTCCCATTCGCAGCCTCTATGTTTCCGGAACGGACATGTATACCCAGACGAGCGGCGGCATTGTCCATGATTCAACGCCGGAAAACGAGTAGGCAAGCGCCGTGAACATATCGTGCTAGGGAGC
>JBBUCR010000220.1:0-9675 GCA_038057695.1 Patescibacteria group bacterium
AGCGCCTGTATAAGGTCGCCAGCGACTCCGAGGGGACGAAGATTCACGTAATAGATACTTAGGCAGAGAAGCACGAGAAGCACCGCTCCCGAGATGGATGTCGTCCTGTCGCTTTGCAGTGATGTGTTTTTCCTCTCGAGTAGTGGAAACGGCTTACCAAATCGGGTGTGTACATAAGCAAGGAGAGAGAAAAACAGAATATAACTGATAAGGTTATCAAATACGAAGAAGTTGTGAACCATATAGCCGGCAAGGAGCCCGGACAAAACGCTCTTCTCCGTGAATGAAAACGCAGGCTCTCCATCGGCTGGCTTCCCTTTCCAGATGTACCAGAGCAGAAAAGTGAAAAGCGAAAGATAAGAGAGAAGTCCAAGCAATCCCGCGGAAATAAGCCAGTCAAAAAAGATATTGTGCGTGCGATCAAACCACTGTTCCTGCGTCCACATATCGGGGTTGTAGTATTTGTTGAACACATAGTTGAACCCTTCCTGCCCCCATCCGAAGACAGGATTTTCCTTGAAGCCCCGCCATGCCATGCCCCACACCATAAGGCGCGGACCGGCATCGCTCACCGAAACGGAGGCGAAACGCGTAAGCGCGGAGCTGTTCTTCACGAACGAAACGTCTCTTGCCGCAGAGAGACCGACGACGACAAGAACAAGAGCGAGGAACGCGCCCGCCGCGCCCATACGGAGACGGCGATTATTTCTTTCAAAGAGCGCGACAAGAAGAAACGCAAGCGAAAGTCCGCCAACAAGACCGAGCGCGGCGCCACGCGTCGCGGTAAAAATAAGCGTAAATATCTGAAGCGCGATGGCCGCACCGTACATCCACTTATACATAGGCGGAATCCGGTGCCGGAGAATAAGAAACAGCGACAGGAAAATATGGAATAGCATATATCCCGCGAAATACGCCGCGTTACCAAACGTTCCATCAAGGCGCACACCTCCCTGATTGATGACAATCTTTCCCGCAAGCTGAAGAATTCCATAAATACTTAAAAACGCAGAGACACCGACTGAAGTCGCAAAAAAACGGTGCCACCATTTCTCTGTGTTTAACACGGCGGCGGCAACAACGAAGTACGCAACCAGATGAATCATCGTGACGAATCCTTCCATGCGTTCAAAATTGCTCCAAAACGCTTTAAATGGATTTACCGCGAACGCATCGGCAAGAAACACTGCCGTGATGAATGCGAGCACGCCGTACAAAATGAGCGACCGCTTCGGACGGAATTCAGGCCGCCGGAGCGCGAGCAGAAGATAGCAAGCGAAGACAACTTCAACAATAATCCTGAACGCGAAACCTTTCCCCGTAATGAATGGGAAGAAGAGACTGGAGGCGATGATAAGCGGAACAAACGGTACGAAAAAGACCCCTATTCGAGCCACCCATAAAAGTGCCTTATCCAATGTATGCATAGAAACGTATGATACCACAAACCGTTTTGAGCACAACTTAAGAAACGCTAACCATATCCCACGAAAGTGGAGTAGCGAATGCGATATCCTTCGCCGCACGCTTCCCTACTACCTCATCATAGTACTTGGTTTCCAAACCGAACGCGGGACGCACATCACGCACGTTTTCCTTTGTGAATAGTTCTCCTTTCTTGATATCTTTTCCCGCAAAGAGAGAGCGACGCCACCGCTTGTTGTATTCTTCAAGAACATTTGCCGGTCCATAGTGTTGCTTTCCCAATAGTTTTTGCGCAACCGACAGTTTCATTTCGCCCGATTCCACCAATCGAATACTTCGCACCATTTCCTTGAGTTCAGACGGTTCCAAAGAAAATTGAGCGTCCGGACCTCCTTGCTTCCGGTCTAAAATGATATGTTTCTCAATCACTCCGGCTCCGGCGGCAACCGCCATAAGCGGAATCTCTATACCTGCATTGTTATCCGAAAACCCTCCCACAACTCCGAACCGGGTTTGCACGTCCATGATAGTTGAAAGATGCATGTCTGTCCCTTTTGGTTTTCCGGAATAACCGGTCACGCAGTGAAGCACGGCGATATCTTTCGCGCCGTGTTCCCGAAGCGTCCGTAACGCGAATTCAATTTCTTGGAGCGATGCGTATCCGATGGACATAATCACCGGTTTTCCCGTCCGCGCCACTTTGCGGAGCAAAAGAAAATCGGTCACTTCATACGAAGCAATTTTGTAGCAAGGGACATCCATCTTCTCCAAAAAATCAACGGCTGTTTCGTCGAACGGAGAAGAAAACAGTATGATACCGAGTTTATCCGCGAGCTTTTTCAGTTTCGGCTGCCATTCCCAAGGGGTGGATGCTTCCGTATAAAGTTCATAGAGCGTCTTCCCTTTCCATCCCTCCGGATTATCCTTGCCTTCAACACGAAACCACTCTTTGTCGGAACGAAGGGTTATGGTGTCCGCCGTGTACGTCTGGAGCTTGACCGCGTCGGCCCCCGCCTCTTTCGCGGCGCGTACCAGCGCAACCGCTTCGTTATAATTCTGATGGTGGTTCCCCGAAATCTCGGCAACGATAAAACACGGATTCCCCGCCCCAATCAATCTCCCCTCGACACGCATTTCTGGATTTGTCCGAAAGAGTGTCATTTCCGCGATCTGACTATTTTTTAGAATGCCTGTTTTCTCTTTCGTATACCCTGCCTTGTCAAAACTTCGCAAAGAGGAAAGATTATCAGATTTGATTCGGGCACGGATACGCATAATGGTGGGTCGGCTTTGAAACAGCAACCGCGACCCGCGAGAAATGACAAGAGAACCGTAACCTTTTCCCCGATACGATTCCGCCACCGCTATATTTATTTCCGCCTCTTCAGCGCTTACGACGTCAAACCGGAGTTGCGCTACGGGGCGGCCTGCCGCTTCCGCGACATATAATTCCGTTCGCGGGTCCTGCAATTTCTTTGCAAGCCACTGTGCGTGTGATTCAAATACAATCTCTCCCGTATTGAAAGAGACTTTTCTTACGGAAGGATCGTTCCGCAAGTCAAAGAGGAACCGTGCGTCTTTGAGCGTTGCTTTTCGCAGAGTAATATCCATAGTTACCGGAGTATATATGAGCCAGCTTTAATCTCCCGTACCCCTCTTTTCTCATTCCGGATAATATTCCTGACAAGAGGAAGACGGTACCACGCGTCAATGTTTCGTTTCCATTTCTTCGCATTCTCCGCAATCAGAACCGCCTCGGCAGAGTGGATCGTAAGCCTCCCACATTGAAACAATCGCTTCAGCGCGGAAAGTTCTGGTATGTATGTAATGAGCGCGCGGATACGAGGCAAATGATACTCATTGGAAATAACAGAAAGCGCCCCGGAATCTGCAATAAGCGAGTTGCACGCGCAGAGTTGTTCAAAGGTAGTTCCTGATAGGGATTCACGCACAATATCTTTTCCGTTCACACCGAGTTTCATGAGTTCTTCAGACAAAATATCCGCGACGGAAGGAGCACAATCGGGAAGTGTTCCTTTTCCTCCGGAGACAATAAGTAAGGGCGCCTCTTTTTTATGCCGATATACTTGCCATGCGGCCTCGACGCGCAACCGGTCTCCAAGGTCTCCTTTGTGTTCAAAAAGCGTTGAATGCCAGCGGCCGTTCTTTCTTGCCGTGCCTCCAAGAATAATGAGTGCGTCTCTCGGTTCGCCGGTTCGTCTATGCCTCATGTTGAGTGAGTCCGCGTCCATAGTCCGTGTACTTTTTCAGAAGAGTATGCTCCGCGTCCCGTAGAAGCACTCCTTTCGTATCGGTTTCAAAAAGCGATTTATCGGTAAAAGAATCGACAACGGTGTCAAACGCTTCTTGATTCATACCTGAAAATTCTAGAAATTTCCGAACTCCCATCCACGGATAGCGGCCATCATACTTTTTGACAAGACGTACCGCCTCGTCCCGAGTGATTCTTCCATTCCGTACATCAAGACACGCATGGTCGGTAGCGCGTCCGAATCCGAACTTAACGAATTTTAGGTAATCGTGGACCGATTCAAGATCCTCGTCAAGATTTTCATAGTTGGTATATGTCCCTTCCACAGGTCCGTCTTCTTTGACTGAAAATCCAAAACGCTTCATTTTTTCCACCTGCGGATGGGCATCCCACTTAAAATAATAACCTAAGAAAATACCCCGTATCTTTGCTTCCGCAAGCTCCTCAGCGGACGGATATTTGTAGGATATGAGTTCCTCTTCCGTAGTACCTTCGTACCCAACCATATCTTCTATCCGTAGCCCAAGTAACCCGCCAAACTCCTCCAGCCACCTCCGGTCAAGCGCGTTTTTCATTCGTGAAGCTTTTGGTCCACCGTACTCAAGTTGGGAATTCTCCCCCCAGATAATGAGCGGAATACGAAGCGCAACCGCGAGGCGTACCGGAACGGTAAAAATACCCAGATGGTTTGGCCATTCGTTATCGCCCACTTCTGTAAACCCCCGAAGACACATCTTTTTGTATACAAGCGGATTTTTTTCAAACACGATAAGGTCGCAGCCAAACGCGCTCTTTATATTTTCCCTATTTTTTCTCCCGAGTATATTCGCCGTGGTTGATTCAAAACTGACGAGCAGAGGATTCAGTCCATATATCTCTTTCGCCATATACACCTGATAATGACTGTCTTTACCCCCGCTTACGGGAATAACGCAGTCATAGTTTCCTTTGTTCGCCCCTTTGTACTGAGCGACAATATCAGTTTCAAACTCTTTCTTTCGAGCCTCCCAATCAATCGTGTTCTTGAGTTCCGCGGAGCGACACGCGTCACACACCCCCTCCTCGTCGAAAAACAAGTCGGGTTTGGTACTCGGCATCGCGCACTTTTTACAATATGCAAATGTTTTAGTCATATCCTATAGTCTAACTTCTATGCCGGCTTTCGCCAATTGTTCTTTTATGGCCCGCGGGGTAATCTCCGTATATTGAAACATGCTCGCAGCAGAAACGGCCGAAGCCCCCCCTTCCGTTACAACCCGTACGCAATCAAGCGCGTTACCCGCTCCTCCGCAAGCGATGACCGGAAGTGATACGGAAGTGGAAACCTTCTGTACCAGCTCCCTATCGTATCCATCCATGCATCCGTCGTGGTCTATTGAGGTAAGAAAAATTTCCCCCGCCCCCAATCTTTTCACTTCCTTCGCCCAAAGAAAAGGAGAAAGTCCCGTTGGTTCCTTCCCTCCCGTTATCATCACCTCATATCCACCCTCCGTTTTCTTCACGTCGATTGAAACAACCACACATTGACTTCCGAATCGGCGTGATGCTTCCGCTATAAGATTCGGATTCTTCACCGCTTCCGTGTTTATCGAAACTTTGTCGGCCCCAAGAGACAGCAATGCTTGTATGTCCTGTACGCTTGTTACCCCTCCCCCCACCGTAAGTGGCATAAAACATTCTCTGGTAATCTCTCTCAGAAGTTCAGGTTTCAATCCGCTCTTCCGGCCGTCGAGATCAAGTACCACCATCTCGTCAACATCTCTCGCGTTAAAAACGCGGGCGGCTGCGATAAAACTGCCGATATTGCGGTGTTCGGTAAATTGCACGCTCTTTACGAGCCGCAGATCTTTTATGGTGAGCACGGGAATGACTCGGGTTTTAAGCATATTCCAAAAAATTCGTTAATACCGCGAGCCCGCTCTTTTGGCTCTTCTCCGGATGAAACTGCACTCCAAACACCGAATCTTTCTTTACCGCGGCGACAAATTGTTCTCCGTAGGTACAGGTTGCGGAAACTGCCTTCTTATCCTCCGGCACGAGATGAAAACTATGCACGAAATAAAAAATAGGCGGGGACACGTTTTTGAACAAAACGGAATCCGACGAGGAGGACACATCGTTCCACCCGATGTGCGGAACCCGCACATTCACTTCGTCAACCTGAAACCTGCGCACCCTCCCCGGTATCAAACTCAACCCTGTATGTATTCCCCCTTCCTCCCCGACCGAAGCGAGAAGTTGCATTCCGAGGCAAATACCGAGAAAAGGTTTCCGTGCTTTGGTCGTCTCTTCAAGAATCGGGATAAGTCCGTACTTTCGAAGATTGCGCATGCCTTCCTCAAATGCTCCGACTCCCGGTAAAATAATATGTGAGGCTCGCCGAATTTCCTCCACGTCTCTTGTCACAAGCGCGGGAGCTTTCAAGTACGCAAGGGCGTTCAGCACCGAACCCATATTTCCCATTCCGTAATCAATGATGGCAACCGTGTTCATGATTTTTGAATATACTCCCGATTGAGGAGCGCTATTTCCGGATGCGAATCAAGAAACGCAAATGCGGAGAGAACGGAAATCACGTCACCTTCATGGTACAACGCGTCATAGATATATTTGAGAACCAGAAAATCCTCGGCGTAATCAACGCAGAGACGGTACGGACGACGATATTCCAAACGCGCAACAACCCCTTTCCCAATCGTGAATTTCCTTTGCTTATTTTCCCAGATATACGGGGTAACGTGTTCCCGTTCATACGGTTCACGAGCTTCATGATATGCCCGCGTAAGCGCTTTCATACCAACGACTTCCACATCAAGCCCTCTCGGGAATGTCCTCTCAGGGTTAACATTACTGACATAATCCGCACTCTCTTTTTCAAACGCCTCAATACACTCGTCAATAATACCGGCATCTATAAGCGGACAGTCTGCGGTAATTCTGATAATTGTTTCCGCTCCGACATGCTTTGCGGCCTCGTAATACCTTTCCAGCACGTCATCGTGCGACCCGCGAAAGCAGGAAACCGCTTCCGCCGTGCAAAACGTCTCGATCACATCATCTTCAGGATTCCGGCTCGTTGCGACACTGACCATGTCGGCTTTTCGCGCGCGCTTGGCGCGTTCCACCACGTGCCACAGAAGCGGTTTCCCGGAAAGTATGTTCATACTCTTCCCCGGCAAGCGTGTTGACCCCATACGGGCTTGAATAATCACGGCCTTCATAGATTTTGTATGACTGTCCGCACCACGTGCTTTTGATCGCGAAGTCGCAAATCTGGGAATAGTGGCAATGATATGGTTGAGTCGTAAAATGCTTCCGCGCGAGGGCACAGTCCCTTTTTAAAACCAAGCGCCTCATAGAAGGGGTGCATATATACCGGGAGATAATGCACCTGCGCTCCGATACCGGCGGCACGAAGCGCTTTAAACATTTTCTTTCTTGCCTGTGCTCCTCCATGCAGTCGGATGGGATAGAGGTGAAGCGAGGAAACCGAAGTTCTCTCCCTTCGTACGGGCAACGTAAGCTTGGAGGAATACGGAACAAAAGCTTTTTCATACCGTTCGGCTTTTTCGTGGCGCTTTGCGATAAAAGTGGCAAGCCGTTTGAGCTGAGAGAGTCCAAGCGCGGCTTGTATATCCGTCAGACGGTAATTGAAGCCGAGTGTCTGCATTTCCGAATACCAATCTCCGCTGCCTGAATGTTTGAATGCCACCGCATCCTTGGTGATACCGTGCACGCGGAACAATTTCATTCGTTCATAATATGTCTTATTGTTAGTGAGTACCGCCCCGCCTTCTCCGGTAGTAATGGATTTCACCGGATGAAAACTGAATACGGTAAGATCGCTCTGCGAGCCGATAGGCGCACCGAGATAGCTCGCCCCGAGCGCGTGACAGGCGTCTTCAATCAGAACAACTTCCGCGTTCTTCGCGATTGCTCGGAGTGCGGTAAGTTTCGCGGGAAATCCTCCATAATCAACAGCCACGATTGCCTTGGTCTTCGACGTGATTTTTTTCCCGACTTCCTCCGGATCGAGATTCCCGTTTTCGTCTATATCGGCAAAAACCGGTTTTGCACCGAGATAAAGACCCGCGTTCGCAGTCGCCGCAAATGTGAGTGGAGAAGTAATGAATTCATCGTCCACGGTAAGCCCTGCTGCGAAATAAGCCGCGTGCAATGCTGCCGTGCCACTTGAAAAGACCAATGCGTACTTCACATTACCCTGCTCTGCAAGAGCGCGCTCAAACGCGGGGATGTGCGGTCCTTGTGTCAGGAAATCGGACTTCAGAACACCCACAACCGCTTTGATATCCGATGCGTTGATTGATTGGCGTCCATAGGGGATCATACGAATTTCTTGAGTTCGCGGGATGAAAGTGCCTTCACTTCATCACTGGCGTACGTGAAATCCGGCGTGAGTGAAGGAAGTCTTTTCAAATGTTCGCCGTTCCACCACGCGTGAATCGGTTCAACAATAAAATAATCCTTGTCGCTTTTAGTGCGCCGTACTTCATCTTCGGTGAGAAGCACTTCGTGTAGTTTTTCCCCCGGACGTATGCCGATGATTTTAACCTTGCATTCGGGAGCGGTAATGTTAATAAGGTCGGTTACCTTGGCGGAAAGTAGCTTGGGCACAAAGATCTCCCCACCACGCATGTGGGAAAGCGCGTAAAGCACGAGATTGCTCGCTTCGGGAAGCGTAATCCAAAAACGTGTCATCCGCGGGTCCGTGAGCGTAATAACTCCGGTTTTCTTCTGCTCGCGTATCATCTCCACGATACTCCCGCGGCTATCCACGACATTCCCGTATCGAACTACGCTAAACCGAGGTGGCGAGTCGATTGTGCGCCGGTATGAGTTCGCGGCAATCAATAGTTTTTCCGCGCAGAGTTTTGTCGCTCCGTATAGATTGATGGGGTTCACGGCCTTATCCGTTGAGACAAGAAGTACTTTTTCGACCTCTAGATTCAGAGCCGCATCAATGACATTTTGCGTTCCCAAAATATTAGTCTTAACCGCTTCGAGCGGGTCAAACTCAAGCGCGGGAACCTGCTTGAGTGCCGCCGCGTGTACTACAATATCCACGCCGGCGAACGCCCGCTCAAGGCGCGACAAATCACGGACATCACCCAGCAGAAACCGCAAACGGTCTTTGGTGTCCTTCAGCCGCTCCCGCATGCGATGTTGTTTGAACTCATCCCGACTAAATACGATGACTTTCCGTGCCAATGAAGACGCGAGCAGGAGTTCGGCAAATTGTGTTCCGAACGAGCCCGTCCCACCCGTAATGAGTACTGTTTTCCCTTTTAAAAAATCCATATCCATACTCGTAGTCTTTAATCGTTATAAGTGACGCCTCTCGGCGTAATCGTATCAGTATACACAACTACGCGCGAGAAGAATTAGTGACGGGACGAGAAAGAAGCGTGGAAATCTCGCGCGCCAAGATCTGTGCGTTTTCCTGCGCCGACAAAGCGGAAACGGTTTGCCCGTCCCGATCAATATAACCGTGAAATGAGAAAGTATCCAACTCGCAAAGATATCTCTGTACCTCTTCTTCGCTTGTCGAGAAACCGGAGTCTATCGTGGCAAGCGCCTTCCTACAAGAAGCATTGTCCCGAACATCAAAGACTCCGGGTGCGCCTCGGTACCACGGGTAACCGAACGCGAGTACGGGCCTTCTCCTCACTATCGCCTCAAAGCCGGCAGTCCCTGTCATGGTCGCTACCGCCTTCGCGTGTCCGGTTAATGTATAAGTACTTGTCTCAAGCGGAACGACACAAACCCGGGGGATACTCGCAAGTGCTTTATAATATCCGCTAAACCGATAGCTGAAAAAACGCGTACCCCGATACAGCCATTGGGTGGGATGTTCTTTGATGTAGAGGCTCCACCCGTCCGGGAGCGAGGTGGCGAGTACTTGCGCCATATAGATTTGATCCACGAAAACGTCTCCCTGTGGAGAGGAACTCCGTTCC
>JBBUCR010000221.1:0-1874 GCA_038057695.1 Patescibacteria group bacterium
CGTCAATAGCGGAAGTCCACGGCGTTTGCGAACCGCCTCCTCCTACACAAACCCCATCCACCGCGAAGCAGCCGTCTCCCAAGTTAATGCCGCCCGTGCCGTAAAAAGTGGAAGTCGCGGTGGTGAAGTTGGCAATGCCCTGCACCGAGAGAAGAGAGCCGGGAGTCGTGGTCGCGCCGATGCCCACCTTGCCGTTTGAGTCAATAATGAAGGCGGTGTTGTGAGCGACGATGCCGTTGCCGATGAAATTGTGCGTGCCTTCTATTTCAATGTCGTAGACATCTTCGGAGCGCAGTGACTCAATATTGACAATTTTATCCCAATGAGCAATGTTCTTTTGACCCGCAACGGCAATCTCCTGTCCCACTGTAATATCCGTCACCTTGCGCCACATACCGTTTTTGTTGTCCACAACGGGGACACTTGACACATATTCCCTGCCTGCTATACTATATCTACTTGATGACCGGTGTGGACTGCGAATCGTCTGGCTTTTGTCCAGAGGTGTAACAGTTCTCCGGTCATCTTGCGTATTTGCCAAGACCGCGGTTTCCGTTCTGCGCATGGACGCGTTCTTTTCTCCTTTGAACACGCCGTACGCCGCAAAGTGCGCGGGTGATTTTTTCCCGATAAGTTTGAAGAATATTTCTGTATTCGGCGAACGCTCAGTAATCATTCTCGTAATTACCCGTTCGTACCCTGTATATTCAATGTCAATAACAAGCTCTCGCGCCTCAAACGGCGCGCGGGCAAGCGCTTCGCTAATCATATCCGCGAAGAGACGCGGCGCGAAGAATTTCATTTCGCCTTTCGTGCGCCGTTCAATCTCATTCAACCGCCGTTTGAGTTTCGCCGAGATGATAATCGTAAAACTTTGTTCAGCATTAGCAATGCCGATAACCGTGTCGTGACGCAATTCTTCTATTCGTCCGGACTGGTCAACTTCAAATCGGAATAATGTTTGCTGGGTTTTTTGCCGTACCAAATACGGATGATTCCCGGTTGTTCTGATTGTCTTGCCGCTCGCGGTGGTAAGTTTGAATATCGGCTTATGCCCCATGAAAGCGACTTGCTTGACTTTGCTCCAGACGAGGGCGCCGGTTTTGGTGTCCAATGATTGCACTTCATCACCCGCTTCAATATCCACAATGGCGGCTTCGTCGTAGACCCACTCTCCGTCAGTCCGATACGCAACGCCCTTGTGATATACTATGCGCAAGCCGGTGGCTTGGTGCGGGGTCGGACTTGTCATTCCGGGCCCCGAGGGTTCAATTCTCTCCACCGGCTTATTATCCACAGAACCGCTTGACAGTCCGGATGCATCGTGTATACTGTTGCCACTGACAAGTCCGACCCGCGCGTACGCCAAGCGGGGTCCGGAAGGAGAATCGCCATCCGCAAGGGTGGCGGTTTTCGTTTGGCTTTGGTTCTCGTTCTCGCCTCTATCTTCTGCTTCATCATCGCCAAACACATCGCGGTAACGCCTCCTGCGGCGCAAGCGGGTGTCACCGGTTACGCACTGCGTTGAACTTCCGATGACAAAAGAGGGGCCGGTAATGCCGTTGGGATTGACCGAGAGAAGACCCCAAGGGGTGGTCGTGCCGATGCCGACCTCTCCTGAATTAAGTATGGTCAACCGTTCACTGGGCTCACTCCCTGTGTTTGCGGTGAGGAACCTGATGATTCCCGCAATGCCCGTGGCGGAGTCAGAGATTGTACCAGCAGAATCCAATACAATATTAGCTGCTTGTTGATAGGTGTTAGTCGAACCGACATAACCGAATCCGGCAATCGTGTATAAATCATCACCTGTTGTAATGACCGTGGGGGCTGCGAGTGTTCCTCTTGACTTCCACCCCTGAACAGTATGCCCA
>JBBUCR010000222.1:0-6574 GCA_038057695.1 Patescibacteria group bacterium
GTTTATTTCCCACGCGGTTTCAAGAAAGAATTTAAGGACATCAAGTTTGACTATCGCTCTTTTTACGAACGGAAGTTTTTCTCCTTTTTCAAGGAAACTCGCTATGACAATTTGTTCCAGTATTTCAACAAAAAGTCCGTCAATTTTTGCGCCAAGCGTGTAGCGACCGGTTTTGGGAAAGCGGCGAAGATATTCATGCCAAAGTTTGTATGCGTTTCGTAGTTTTTGCAGAACGGTTAGATTTGTTCGCTGTTGTTGGGGGGGGGGCGTTCATAGAAAATTTTATGAAAAAGAAAACGCAATTTACAGAGGATTTTGCTGATATTATTTCTGTTGATAATTTACTTTTAGCGTGGAAAGAGTTTAAGAAAGGCAAGTCCAAAAAAGAAGGCGTCCAGCTTTTCCAACTTCGGCTAATGGATTATATTTTATCACTCCACGAAGATTTGCGCAATCAGACCTATCAGCACGGACCATACAAACATTTCAGAATTGCTGACCCTAAACCGCGCGACATTCACAAAGCGAGTGTGCGGGACAGATTATTACATCACGCGATTTACCGAAAACTCTATCCGTTTTTTGCTCGCACCTTTATCTCAGATTCGTTTTCGTGTCGGATTGGGAAGGGTACACATCGCGCTATGAATCGCTTCCGTTCATTCGCATACAAAGTAAGTAAGAATCACACAAGAACTTGTTTTGTTCTCAAGTGCGACATTCGCAAGTTTTTCGCGAATATTGACCATGAGATTTTGTTTTCTATTCTCTCAGCATACATTCCCGACGCGGACATTCTTTGGCTTCTCAAGGAGGTTGTCGGCAGTTTTCATTCACTCTCTAATTCGCGCGAATTAGAGAGTGACCGAAAAGCCGAAGCGGGACTTCCACTTGGCAACTTGACCTCGCAACTTTTCGTGAATATCTATATGAATGAGTTTGGCCAATTCGTAAAGCACAAGCTCAAAGTGAAATACTATATTCGTTACGCGGATGATTTCGTGATTTTTTCTCACGACAAGGTTTTGCTTGAGCGGTTGATTCTGCAGATTACCCAATTTTTACAGGAGTGGCTCAAACTTTCGCTTCATCCTGATAAGGTTTTCATCAAAACCATTGCTTCTGGCGTTGATTTTCTCGGCTGGGTTCATTTTCATGACCACCGCGTCTTGCGGACAACAACAAAACGGAGAATGTTTCGGCGGGTGGCGGAGAATCCTAAAGAGGAAAGCGTTGCGTCGTATCTTGGCATGTTGTCTCACGGCAATACTTGGAAGTTAAGGAAGAAAATAGCAAATCAGAAATAACTTATACTAGATACTAAATACTACATACTATATACTGATTATATGATTTCATTTGAAGATTTTAAGAAGGTGGAGATAACCGTGGGAAAGATACTTTCCGCGGAGAAAGTGCCGGAGACGGATAAACTACTCAAACTGTCGGTGGATTTTGGAATTAGAGGTTCAACCTCGGCAGGGGATTTAGAGGTTGAACCTCTAAAAGAAAGAGACATACGGCAGATTATTTCGGGGGTCGCCATGCATTTTCCCGACCCGCAAACGCTTGTCGGGAGAAAGTGTATGTTCGTTACAAATCTTGAGCCGCGAACGATAAAGAGTCTTGAATCAAATGGCATGTTGTTTGCGGTTTCAACGGAAGATGGGAAGTTTAGTCTTCTTGAGCCGAATGCCGAGATTCCGGAAGGAACAAGAGCTAAATAGTTTGAATAAATCCTAAACACTAAATCCTAAACTCTAAACAAATTCCAAATTCTAATTTTACAAAACATAAACAAAACTCCTTTTGTGATTTTGAGTTCTGAAATTTATGATTTGTTTAGAATTTAGATATTAGGATTTAGAGTTTATTTTTAAAAATGGAATTTTTAAAATACATTGACCCTGCTTTTCTCGTCGCCACCTTCGGTCTTGTAGGCGTCTTCGTCATTGTCTTCGCCGAGTCGGGCCTCTTTTTCGGTTTTTTCCTGCCGGGCGATTCACTTCTCTTTACTGCGGGGCTACTCGCCTCGCAAGGACACTTCAGCGTCATTATTTTATGGATAGGATGTATGCTCTGTGCCATCCTCGGGGACAGCGTCGGATACGCGTTTGGGAAAAAAGTCGGGCCGAAAATCTTTTTTCGCGAGGACTCTTTCTTTTTTCATAAAAAGCATATTGAACGCACTCGCACGTTTTACGAAAAATACGGCAAAAAGACCATTGTCCTCGCGCGATTTGTTCCGATTGTACGCACCTTCGCGCCCATTCTCGCTGGCGTCGGAGGAATGGAATATCGGACATTTATTTCCTACAACATCATCGGTGGAGTGGGGTGGTCTACATTACTCATTTTTCTCGGTTTTGGTTTGGGCAGTTTTATCCCGAGTATCGACCAATATCTTCTCCCCATCATCCTTCTTATTATTGTGATTTCATTTGTTCCCATTGCGGTTGAGTGGATAAAAAGCAGCAAAACAAGTCCGCAAAGTGATGTATAATAAGCGGTACCATGCCGGTAACCGCAAATTTCACACAGCGACTCTTCCATGAGTATTTCCCGCCGCCTAGATTCTTGGAAATGCCGGCGGTCGGTCTCACTATCTCCGACGATGCCGTATCGGCGATTGAGCTCGTGAGGCTGCGAGATGCGTACGCGGTCGGTAGGTTCGGACGGAGGCCTCTCCTCAAAGAAAGTATTATGGGGGGATATGTGAACGACAAAGACGCGGTTGTCGGCGAACTCCGAAAACTCAAAAACGAGCTCAAGCTGGACTTTGTAAACGCGTCACTTTCGGAAGAGAAAGCGTACCTGTTTCAAACAAGCATACCGAAAGTGTCTTATAAGGAAATACGCTCCGCGCTTGAATTTAAATTGGAAGAGAATGTTCCTATCCCAGCGCAGGAAGCGGTTTTTGATTATACGATACTCGAGGGAGTCGGGCATGGAAATGAAGACCATTTGGACATCGGCGTGACGGTACTTCCGAAAAAAGTTGTGGAGACCTACACGGAGCTCTTGGAAACAGTCGGTCTTTTACCGCTTTCGTTTGAAATTGAGGCGCAAGCGATTTCCCGCGCGGTGATACGGAAAGGGGACCGTGGCACCTATTTGCTGGTGAATTTTGGAGAGAACAAGACAGGGTTGTTTATTGTCAGCGGGGAAGTGGTGCGCTTCACGTCGACCGTGGCAATTGGCGGAGAGTACATCACGAAAGCAATCGCGAAGTTTCTATCAGTAAGCGCCGAGGAAGCAGTTCGCATCAAACACGCGCAGGCCGCAGTTGCCGACAAGAAGAATATGGACTTATTTCTTTCGCTCATGAACGCGCTATCGGCGCTTAAAGACGAAATCAACAAACTCTCCATCTACTGGCATACCCACAAGAGCGAAGGAGGAGAGAGCGGCCCGAGGATAACCAAAATGATTTTATGCGGCCGCGACGCCGCGTTTCCCGGTTTTGCCGACTTCCTTTCCCCCGTGCTCCAGAACGGGGTTGAAGTCGGCAACGTGTGGAGCAATACCTCCTCGCTCGACGAGTATATCCCTCCGATTCCATTCGGTGAATCGCTTGACTACGCAGCCGCAGTCGGTGTAGCACTGCCCAAAGGGCACTAACAATATGAACTTACGAACTATGTACGAAATACGAAAGGAAACCAGTATCCTTCCTCATTCGAAGTTTCGTATTCCGTGTTCTTTTCGTACGGTCGTGGTGTATGTCTAACCTATTACCCCAAACCGAAAAAGAAACAATACGCCGCGAATACCGAATTCGGCTCGCCATTGTGGCTCTTTGGTTGCTTTTCGCCGCTGTTTCTATCGCTTCCGCACTGCTTATTCCATCCTATTTTCTCTCCTCGCAAAAGGAAAAAGCCGCGTCAGAGCGGTTTGAAACGCTTTCAGCAAACGTGCGAAAGGAAAATGCCGCCGCGATTGATTCAATTCTCTCGGGCGCACAGTCGCGCCTCTCGCTTCTCAGCCGCATCCCTCCGAAGGTCTTCTTTCATGAAGCGCTGACACAGGTTGTGTCGGTGAAAGGGAGTAAGATTTCGGTTGAGGAGATTTCGTTCACGGAAGGGGAGGATGGGACATGGAAATTTATCATACGCGGCAGAGCGGGAAACCGTTCCGCGCTCCTCTCATACGCCAAAGCGCTTGAACGGGCGGGAATCTTCAAGAAAGCAGACGTGCCGATATCCGATTTCGCTAAAGACACCGATATCGCGTTTTCATTGCTCGCAACAAGCGCGTGGTAATACATGCATACGTATGGCTCCACACACAGTAAGCAAAAAAACCAAAAGACTTCTCGGCATAGCGCTTCTGCTGAGTGCGGTGGCTATTGGCTGGTATGTATTCCTGTTCACTGAAGTGAAAGCGAAAAACGAGCGTGTTTCCACATTAATCAATGACATTGAGGCAAATGAGACCGAGGAAGAAACGCATAGTTCCATAAAGACCATTGCGGCGCAAACCGTGGAACAACGAAAAGCGTTGCAAAACTATACCATCGCGAGAGAAGGAGCGGTTTCGTTTATAGAACTCCTTGAGCGGACGGGGAGAAATATAGGCGTTGACGTGACTATCGCCACAGTCCGGGAAACGGAAATAGCCGGTTCGGCAACGTTTGAGCATTTAACGCTCGCACTCACAGCTGCGGGAACTTGGCCGAGAATTATCCAATTCATCGGGCTTCTGGAGTTTCTCCCGTACGAAGCAGATATCACGCAAGCCGTCGTTTCAAAGTCGGGGAAACAGGCGGGGCTCTGGAGCCTTAGTCTCTCACTGTCGGCGCTCAAGGAAAAATAATATGTCGTTTTTCAATCAAGAAATATCGCTTGGCTCACTCTTGAAACGCGGGAAGGCGGGGAGCGAAGCGCCGCGGTTTTGCGGAGACGCCCGCGCGGACTGGCAGAGACTTTGCGTCGCGTTCCTCATTCTCAACCTGTGCATGATTTTCGTGAGTATTTTTGTCTACGCAAAAATCAATAAAGGAGAGCTGTTTTTAGTGGATAAAAAGGCGGAAGTCTCGCAAAACACCTTTGACACGTTCAAACTTGAACAGACTATCTCCTATTTTGGAGAAAAACAGGCGCGGTTTAAGCGGCTACAGGAGCAAGGAGTACCCACTTCCGACCCATACATTCCCAAAGCTCCGATTCAGAAGTGATTTTGGAATTTTTCCGCCTTCAAGTATTATCAAGGCTCGGTACACGCCCTCGTCGTTTCACTTGCCCGCGCACCTTTTATCACACATAGGGTAGTACCCCTCGTAGCTCAATGGATAGAGCAGTGCTCTTCTAAGGCATTGATGCGGGTTCGATTCCTGCCGAGGGGATAAAAGGTGTTCGGGTGAAGACAGAACTGTGGACTTCTAAGCCACTAATGTAGGTTCGATTCCTACCGATGGCATTTCAGATTCTATGAGCTAAAAGCTATCAGCTCTCTTACTGTTGACATCTTGCTAGGTTGCGAAAGACGGCGATGTTACACTTATGGGAAAGGTCAATTATTATTAACACGACACTAATGACATGAATGTAGGAAATGAATTACACGAATGTTCCGAATAAGAATGTTTTATTCGCGTCATTCGAGTCTTCTATTCGTAGATTCATGTTGAGTTATTATGAAAGGACTACATATCGTTGCGTTTATTCTCCTCGTTGTCGGAGGTCTCAACTGGGGTCTTGTCGGTATCGGAACCGGAGACCTCGTCACCCGTTTTCTCGGTGAAGGAGTCGCCAATATCGTCTTTATTATCGTCGGTCTCGCGGCAATCCTTGAGATTGTGACGCACAAGAAATCCTGCAAAGCGTGTGAAGCAGGCGGCGCAGCTGGAGGCACAATGTAATACACGCGGATTCGCGCGGATTCGCGCGGATTATATGCGGATAGATGCAGATACACACAAAACCCGCCGAGAGGCGGGTTTTGTCGTGGTGCGCGGTGCAGGACTCGAACCTGCGACATCTCGAGTGTAAATCGAGTGCTCTACCAACTGAGCTAACCGCGCATTTTCTGTAGTATGCGTGTTTTCCTACGAGTTTTCAACCTCGCCCGCCTTGCAACTAACCGCTAAACGCTATACGCTCTACGCTATATGATGAAGCGTCTCACCTGCATCATCCACGGCAGAGTACAGGGTGTTTCATTCCGCGATTTTGTAAGCGATACCGCCGCCACCTTGGAACTGACCGGAACGGTGCAAAATCTTGCGGATGGAACGGTGGAAGTTATCGCCGAGGGAGGGGAAGACACCCTGCAGGAATTACTTCGCGTACTGTACACCGGCTATCCGCCCGCGGACGTACAGTCAATAGACGCGATGTGGGGCGAAGCAACCAACGCATTCTCCCGTTTTCGTGTTCTGTACCGCACTTTTCTTGACCGTTTGTAAGTTGTACATCATATGGCGCAAGACACCATTCCCAAATGCGTAGGAATTATTATGGACGGCAACCGGAGGTGGGCCAAGGCGAAAGGATTGCCGGCGCTTGAAGGACACCGCCGCGGTTACGAAAAAACACACGAGGTGCTTCTGTGGGCGTCAAAACTTGGTGTCAGG
>JBBUCR010000223.1:0-3395 GCA_038057695.1 Patescibacteria group bacterium
CATAATACTTCACCGTCCTTTAGCTTTCGGGAAAGAGCGACAGAGAGCGCCTGTCGCTTCATGTTTTTGTTTATCTTGCGGCCATAATTCTTGTCGCTACGCGGACCATGAGCGACGCCGCCGCCAACCCAAATCGGAGAGCGTGTGGAGCCGTGTCGCGCGCGGCCGGTTCCCTTTTGTCGCCACGGCTTCTTGCCTCCTCCTCGCACTTCACCTCGGTTTTTCGTGTGCGCGCTCCCCTGCCGGGCATTGGAAAGCATGGACTGCGAGACTTGATGCAGAAGGTCGGCATTGTACTTCACGCCGAACACAGTCTCGGGCAATGTGATTTTGCCCGTCTCTTTACCCTGCTGATTGTAAACGGTAGTTTCCATAGCGTTTAGCGGTTAGCGGTTAGCGGTTAGTAAAGAAAAGTCCATCTCTACTAAACGCTAAACGCTATACGCTTCTTATTTCTATTACTGTTCCGCGCCGCCCCGGCACCGCCCCTTCAAGCAGAATCAGATTCTCTTCGGGAAGCACCTCAACCACTTTCAGATTGGCGACTGTCACCCGCTCCCCGCCCATACGGCCGGCCATGCGGATACCTTTCGCCACGCGTCCACCGGCACGCGCGCCCCCACCGATGGCTCCCGGTTCGCGTTCCGAGTGTTTCTGTCCGTGCGTGCGACTGCCGCCGTGGAAACCGTGCCGCTTTACGACGCCTTGGAATCCTCTACCTTTTGACGTACCGCTGACCGTGACGGAGTCGCCCTTCTTGAAAATATCCACGCCGATTTTATCTCCGATGGTTTGCGTCGCGGGAACAGACAAGCGCCACTCCTTTAGACCTTGGAAACTGCCGAGTTCCTTCACGTGGCCCTTCATCGCCCTGTTTACGTTCTTCGCCTTGCGGACACCGTAGCCGAGCTGAACCGCGCTGTAGCCGTCTTTCTCAACCGTCCGGATGTGAGTGATAACGTTTGGCGTTACGGACACGACCGTAACCGGACGGGCATTTCCTTGCTCGTCCCATACCTGCGTCATATTCACTTTTGTGCCCAAGAGAAATTTCATAGTGGTAGGACATCAGTTCTTAATTCTCCCTTTATAACCTGTAGTCGTAGACTAAAGGGAGTACCTCGTTCTTATGAGGGGAGGGATTTATCCCCCTTCATAAAGGGGGTCAGGGGGTTGTTAAATCCTCCGCCTCGGAAGACTTCGGCACCTCCTTTAACAAAGGAGGAATAAGACTCTTGTCCTCGAACGCGGCGGCCCTATTCGCTTCGCGAGGGGCAAGCCGGCGGTTCCTGCTTCATCCGTAACATCCGTGCTGTAGCAGTGGGGGGTACACTATCAGAGGGTGGGGAAAAAGTAAAGTGAAAATCTGGGAGGCAGACTGTAGCCTCGTTTTAATCTTTTTTAAACTTGTTATTTATATTGTTATTTATATGCTCTAGGACTTACGCATTGGACCCTTTTCCCGTCATTGCGAGCCGCGTAGCAGGCGAAGCAATCTAGGAAAATACGGCTTTCCACTGGATTGCTTCGCCTATTTCATGGCTCGCAATGACGAAATGCGTAGGTCCTATGCTCGTTCAAAGCAGATATTCTCTTATTTAAAATATCAACATCCATTTCTATTCTATTATTTAAATTATCTACCTCGCCCTCCAGAAACCATATCACGAACAAAAAACTCAGAAAGGTTGCAAGAAATAAAAGACTGATTGACAACTCATTTAAAAAGTCAAGAATAAAAAGTACTACATATAAAGCAATCATTCCGTACAGATACTTTTCAAACTTCTTGTACCCCTTATCTTTTTGTATCCAGAACTTCTTGACTTTTTCATTCTTGAAATCGAAATAATTGCTCATTCTTTCTCATTAACAGTTAATTCTTATTTGCTGATAGTTTAATATCTTTTGGATGTAAGACGGTAAATCCGGGAATCTTCTTGAAATCGTCCTTTTCATCAAAGGTAAGGATTTGCTCAATTCCGTTATTTTTCATGATAATGCTGTGCATAACGTCCCCTACTCCCGAATCATATTGCAAAATTCCTTTTCGTATATGGTAAAAGAACTCTTTAAAATCATAATTTTTCACCGTACTAACTTCTGCAAAATGAATCTCTATACCTTCTAATCTGCTTTCATTCAATAAATCTTTTTCAATTTCTGAAACTCTGCTAGGGTCCATATTTATGCTCAGTATCAAGACTTTTACCATCTCGGTAACAGCCCACATTGAAGTCCACAACTCAACATCGGTTAAATCTGCAAAAACCTTAAAGGCGTTTATAATATGCTTCTTTTGCTCCTTATTTGAATCAGCACTGCTGTAATAGGCAACAAAAATATTTGTGTCTAAATATATTCTCTTCTTTTTTTCGCACGGAACCGCACGGGTACTTTTTCTTTTACCGTTTCAACGGCCTTAAAGGTCGCAAACTGTCCATCTTTAGTTCTAAAACGAACAACCGTAGGTTTTTGTACGGTCTTTGTTGCATTAAATTTTACGATTTCCTCTGCCATGTGTTCTATGATACCACAGAAGTCATGGGGAGATTTCGGCGAAGGCGGAAAATAATCCAACCCTCTAACGTGCTCGCAAGATTTTTCCGGCATTCTTCCTTTGTTTTTCCTGTTGCCCAAACGCCGCGAAGCGCTTTTATTTCAGCATAAAACTGCTTGCCACTCTCTATGCGCTCGTACTTGGCCTTTTTCAAATAAGTTGAGATATAGTCCTGAAGCATAAACCGATACTAGCATAAAATCCGGCATTCATAAACTCGCCAAGGGGTTGGCGGGTTTAATTCCGTGTCTGTCCCGTGGCTACAGCCCAGCACTAAACTTACGGGGTCGGGAGTTCTTTAGGGTTCACAAGTTTGATAGCGCCAATAGACAACAATTTAATCCGCGAGTTTGGTGAAGTTAGTGCTGGACTTAAGAAAAATGGCTCCCTTTCGGGAGTTCACTTTTCTAAAGCATCTTCACATCAATCGTTACTCCCGAAGGAAGCGAAAGATTGGTGAGGGCTTCAATGAGTTTCGGCTGGGGGTTTATGATGTCTATGAGGCGCTTATGAACTCTCATCTCGAATTGTTCTCTAGAGTTTTTATAAACGAAAGAGGAGCGATTAACCGTGTATTTCTTGATCTCGGTCGGGAGCGGAATCGGACCCTGTATGGTGGCGTCAAAACGAAACGCGACGTCAAGAATCTGCTTCACGGACGCGTCCAGAATCTTGTGTTCGTAGGCGCGAACCCTAATGCGGAGCTTGGTAGCAACAGCTTCCTTCGTGGCAGATTTGCGTACGCGAGGTTTCGTCGGCGCTTTGGTTTTCTTTTTGGCTGTGGATTTTGTGGGCATATCGTGTATCGTGTATCGTGTATCGTCAGAAAAATGAT
>JBBUCR010000224.1:0-915 GCA_038057695.1 Patescibacteria group bacterium
CATTCCGCCTCATCCTCATAGAGAGCTCACGAGGTATTCGGCGGGCAGATAATAAACTGATTACGAAAGCAAAACACCCCCGTCTACCACGACCTGCGAACCGGTCATATAGCTGGAGAGGTCCGAAGCGAGAAAGAGCGCGGCCTTGCCGATTTCATCAGGGTCTCCCATACGCTTCATCGGGATTTTCAGAAGAAATTTGTCGGTAATCGCTTTAAGGGCGGCGCTTGGCGGCGCTCCGGCGCCGGTGCCCGGCGTTGCGATGCCTCCCGGCGCTATCGCGTTCACGTAAATACGATGTGGAGCGAGTTCCAACGCGGTATTCTTGGTGAATCCCCAGAGACCATGCTTGGACGCGTCGTAGACTGCGAGTCCGATAGAGGAGGGATGAAGCGCGTCAATCGAAGTAATGTTGATGATTTTCCCCCCGCGTCCCTGCTTCATCATCACTTCCGATACTGCTTTGGTGAAGAGAAACACGCTCTTCAGATTAACTGCCAGAATCTTTTCAAAATCGGCAAGTTGCATCTCCATCACGGGAATGACGGGATAAATACCCGCGTTGTTCACGAGGATATCAATACCTCCGTAGGTGCGCACCGCGAAATCAACCACTTTGGCGACCTCCGTTTCTTCGGACACGTTGGCTTTTGTGAATGCCGCCTTCCAGCCGGCATCGGTAAGCGCAACAGCCGCCTTGACGCCCGCATCCTCATTCATGTCGGCGATAACCACATTTGCGCCTGCTTCCGCGAGCCGATACGCGATGCCGTATCCGATACCCATCGCTCCGCCGGTGACAATGGCGGTCTTTCCCGCGAGATTGATAATCGTCTGTAATGGCGTAGGGGTCATGGTGTAACAGTTACTGTTAACTCTCAGTAATATGCCCGTCAAAATGTTCCGAATCGCTCT
>JBBUCR010000224.1:925-1675 GCA_038057695.1 Patescibacteria group bacterium
GGCCTCCGCCTTGGTTTTGTGTATCACGCCATCGCGATGGTGGGGAGGCATATACAGCGTATAGAGCTTCATTGCGTCGGCGCCGGTATTCACAATATTGTGCTTCACTCCGCGCGGAACCAAGATCGCGCTTCCGTCCGCGATGTCGTGTGAAATACCGGAGAGCACCGCTGTACCCGTGCCTTTTTCCACTCGCAAAAACTGATCCACATCATGTATCTCCTCGCCGATTTCTTCTCCTACGGCAAGCGACATAAGCACAAGCTGGCTGTTTATGTCCGTGTATAACACCTTCCTAAAATTGGTATCTTCAAGCGAAAGCCGCTCAATGTTGTCTACGTAACCGCGCATTATTTTTTGATTTGTTTCCAGAGCCAAATGCCGAGGAGGACAAGGTCCACAATCACCACAATCCATGTGATGAATCCGAACGATTCCACTCCTCCCATCATGCCTCTATAGCCGTAGGCCATCATGCATTTAGTATACCGCCGATTTGAAGTTGCCTATGTGCATAACTCTGTGATTTCCTGTATGCATACAAAAGACCTCCATTTCCGCGAATGACGGCCGCGCGAAAAAGCTTGGTGGGGAAAGGGGTCGTCAACCGATGAGCTTTACCCCCAACAGAGGTGTCGTCAGAAGCCCAAGGGCTAAGCATAAAATTCCCGGTCGGTTATTTATTTCGGCTAGCGAGGAGCGCCGCGAAAACTTCTTAGTTTTCATGGCGTCCGAGCGAAGACGAAATAT
>JBBUCR010000225.1:0-5703 GCA_038057695.1 Patescibacteria group bacterium
AAGACGAACGATGTCGCGGGCGATGGAACCACCACGAGCGTCATTTTGACCCAGTCTATTATCACCGAAGGGCTTCGCCAGACGACGATGGGCGTGAACCCGATGGGCGTGCGCGTCGGCATTGAGCGCGCGGCCGAGAAAGTGGTGGAAGCGCTTAAAGCGTTGGCGACCCCAATCAAAACCAAGGAAGAAATCAAACAGGTCGCGGTTATCGCGGCGGAATCAGAAGAATTGGGCGAGAAAATCGCAGAGACCATCGGGAAAGTCGGCAAGGACGGCGTCGTGACCGTAGAAGAATCACAGGCGGTCGGCATTGAATACGAAGTCGTCAAAGGCCTCCAGTTTGATAAAGGCTACGTCTCGCCGTACATGATTACGAACGCGGAGCGGATGGAAGCAGTGATGGAAGACGCGACAATTTTGGTAACGGACAAGAAAGTGGCGGGGATAAAAGAGATTCTTCCGCTTCTTGAGAAGCTCGCGCAGACAGGGAAGAAGGACCTCGTGATTATTGCGGAAGATATTGAAGGCGAAGCGCTCACAACCTTCGTGCTGAACAGACTTCGCGGCTCGTTTAACGTCATCGGTATCAAGGCACCCGGATACGGAGACCGCAAGAAAGAACAGCTTCAAGATATCGCCGCGACGATTGGAGCCACGGTTGTTTCCGAAGAAGTCGGACTCAAGTTTGAATCGGTTGGGCTGGAAGTACTCGGCACCGCTCATCGCGTCATTGCGACGAAAGACGAAACCACGATTGTCGGCGGAAAAGGGAAGAAATCCGACATTGACGCGCGCCTCTCGCAACTTCACAAACAAAAGGAACAAGAGAAGTCCAAGTACGACAAAGAAAAACTGGATGAGCGCATTGCCAAACTCTCTGGCGGAGTCGCCGTCATCCGCGTGGGTGCCGCGACAGAAACCGAAATGAAATATCTGAAACTCAAGATTGAGGATGCAGTGAACGCGACCAAGGCGGCGATTGCGGAAGGTATCGTTTCCGGAGGAGGCGTCGCGCTTATCAAAGCGGCGCAGAAAGCGAAGCACTGGATTGATAATGAGAAAACGAAAGCGAAAGTTGAAACCACCAAAGAGTTTGAAGTCGGATTCAACATCGTTATTAAAGCGCTTGAAGCTCCGCTTCGCCAGATTGCAGTGAATGCCTGCAAGGACGACGGCTCGGTAATCGTGGAGGAAGTGAAGAAAGGAAAAGGGAATTACGGTTATGACGCGCTGAAAGACGAAATGGTTCCCGATATGGTGCTCGCCGGTATTATTGACCCTGTGAAAGTAACTCGCCTCGGTGTCGCGAACGCCGCTTCCGCCGCCGCGATACTCCTTACAACCGAAGTCGCTGTCGCCGAAGAGCCAAAGGATGAGAAAGCCGCTCCCGCGATGCCGGGGGGAATGGGAGATTATTAAACTGAATTACTTATTAACCGATAACCGTGAATTACGAAACCCGCAATTGTCATTGCGAGCACTTCGCTGTCGCTCTGCACAGGCTCCGCGAAGCAATCCAGAAACAAGGCCATGCAACCTGGATTGCTTCGGGCTTCGCCCTCGCAATGACGATCCAAGACAGAGTTTCGTAATTCACAGTAACCGATAACTGAATCACTGAATAACACACCGCCCCGATTACATCGGGGCGGTGTTGCGTTAGCGGGAATTGTGATAAAATACGTTTATGAAAGGGAAGAGGCAGAGAAGACAAATAGGCGAAGACGAGATTATGTGTTATATCGCCGAACTGCTTCGGGAGAGTTTAGACGTCTTAAAGACTTTTTTAAGCCCAGAACGGATTGTTTTACTTGAACGGCGCGTTTTACGTCTTGAATCAAAGGTAAGATAGTTGTTTAAGTGGTTAAAGGTCAATTTTTAATGGTTAATGTTTCTTTATTATGACCCCTCTCTTTTACATCATCATAGTTGTCGTTCTTCTCGCGCTCTGGATTATCTTCGGGTACAACCGCTTTATCACGCTCGTCAATCGCGCTAAAGAGGCGTGGAGCGATATTGATGTTCAGCTGAAGCGCCGGTACGACCTTATTCCGAATCTTGTGAATACCGTCAAGGGCTACGCCGCGCACGAATCGTCCGCGTTTGAGAAAGTAACACAGGCGCGCGCCGCCGCGATGGGCGCGGGGAATCTCGCCGACAAATCGCAGGCGGAACTTGGCCTCACGGGCGCACTCAAATCGCTCTTCGCGGTTGCCGAAGCCTACCCGGACCTCAAAGCCAATACGAACTTCCTTCAGCTTCAGGGTGAACTTTCCGACACTGAAAACAAAATCCAAGCATCCCGCCGGTTTTACAATTCCACCGTGCAAGACCTCAATACCTCTGTCGAGCAGTTCCCGAACAACCTTATCGCGGGATTCTTTAAATTTGAGAAACTCGAATTCTTTGAATTGGAGGCAGGAGAAGAAGCGGCGAAGGAGCCGGTGGTTGTTAAGTTCTAGACAGGAAGTATCTATTTTAGCTAGGATTTAAGTGTCGTGACATATTCAAAGTACAAAGGTGAAGAGACGATTAATAAGAAACTAAAGAGGGAAAAATGGACTGCGAAGATTTAGAACAAAAAGTAGAAGAGTTGGAAAAGGAAATAGAGAAAAAAATTGGTTTTTTTGAACTAATCTGTTTTATCGCAGGAGTTCTTATAGTAGTAGCCGTATGTAAATTATTTTGGCCTTAGCCTTAGAATAACCTTGCTTGTAGTTCCTATATTATTTTACAAACCCCGATTTTCTGCTATTATGTAGTATATGAAAAAAACTAAAGAAGCAATCGTTAAAAGCCCTGATTTTTCGGCGATTTTGAAGCCGGAGCATGTCGGCAAGTGGGTTGCTTTGTCTTCAAATTATAAAAAGCTCCTCGCGGTTGGGGATACGCTTAGCGCGGTTCTTATTAAAGCAGGTAACTCTCCTAATAAGGCGGTTATTAAAGTGTTGCCGAACCTTGGCTATGCTCCGAGTGCGGACTAATTGTTAAGTTCGTGAAATTCAAATACGCAATAGCGGGAACTCCTTATGGTGCCGCTCTTTTGGACTCAAGGGGGAAGATGGTAAAACGACCAGTTCTCTTTTTGGTTTTGAAGGGGAATAAGGGAGAAAGCTTTAAGGCGCCAGCTATTATTGATTCCGGTGCCGATACAACGACACTACATATTCAGTACGCGGAAGCGCTGGGTATTTCGTTGGATAGTAGCGGTCACAAAGACATTATGGGAATTGGTAAGGGTAAAGTACCTGTGTATCAAGGAATCTTTCCATTTAAAATCAAGGAGATGGGTATTGATTTAAAAGTACCGGCGTGGTTTGTAGACAGCGAAAATGTAAATATCCTGCTTGGGCAGGAGGTTTTCTTTGAGAGGTTTAAAGTAAAATTTGAGAAAGACCATGATGTATTTGAATTGGTAGAGGTCAAAAAATAACATGGCAAGTTTATATACTCACCAAACTCAAAACGTCTGGAAGACTTGGGCTCTTATGTCCGCATTCTTCGTCGTGATTATTTTCCTCGGCTGGTTTTTGAGTTACTACTTCGGCTCGCCAAATATTCTTTTCTTTGCCGTATTCTTCAGTATCGTGATGAATATCGCGAGCTACTGGTGGAGCGACAAAATCGTGCTCGCGATGAGCGGAGCGAAACCGGCGAGCAGGGAAGTGTTTTTTGAACTCTATACCGTGACGGAAAATCTTTCTATCACAGCGGGGCTTCCGATGCCGAAGCTGTACGTGATTACCGACCCCGCGCCGAACGCGTTCGCCACTGGGCGAAACAAGGAACATGGTGTCGTCTGCGCGACGACGGGACTTTTACAACTTTTGAATAAAAGCGAGCTTGAAGGCGTGATTGCGCACGAGCTTTCGCATATCGGCAACCGCGACATTCTCATCTCAACTGTCGTCGTCGTGCTGGTCGGGTTCGTCACGCTTCTTGCGGATTTCTTTACACGCTCTCTGTTTTTCGGGGGAGGGAACAGGGATAATCGTCCCGACGGCAGACTTGGGGCGATATTGATGATTATCGGCATTGTCCTTGCGATTCTTTCACCGATTATCGCGACGCTGATGCAGCTCGCCATTTCCCGAAAGCGTGAGTTTCTCGCGGACGCTTCCGGAGCGCTCCTGACCCGCTATCCTGAAGGTCTTGCCTCCGCACTTCAGAAAATCTCACAGTACTCACGCCCGATGGCGAAAGCGAACCACGCTACCGCGCATCTTTTCATTTCCAATCCCTTTGGTCACCGCGCCAACGGCTCTGTCGGTTTCTTGACCAAGATGTTTTCAACACACCCGCCGGTGGCAGAGCGAATCAAAGCGCTCCTTGGCGAGTATCGCAAGCCGCAATGATAATCCGGTGTGCAAACTTTTTTATGCAACTTGAAACGCAACAACTCGAACCACAGTGGAAACGGCTCAAAAAATTGAACTTGGTGGGAGCCAAGTTCGCTTACTTGTCCAAAGTTACGCTGATTGACCGCGCCATCGCCAAGATTTTCCTGCCGCTTCTGCCGCCCGCGGTTACGCCGAACGCCATTACGGTTTTCCGTTTCCTTTCCATTCCGGTCATCGCGTATCTTCTCGTAACCGATTTTATCGTGGCCGGAGCCGCGCTGTTCGCCCTTTCCGCCTTTTCCGACGCGCTTGACGGCGCTCTGGCGCGCACCACTCGCCAAATCAGCAAGTGGGGGATTATCGCCGACCCGCTCGCCGACAAACTGCTTGTCGGGACCGTAGCGGTAATCATGATTTCCAAATATCTCGGTTTTGCACTGGCGGCGGCGATTATCGGCATAGAACTTTTGTTGGTCGCTTCCGCCTATTTCCGCTATCGCGGTCGGATTACGCCGGCGAAAACCGTAGGGAAAATAAAAATGATTCTCCAGTGCGTCGGCATAATTTTCCTGTTCTTTTTCGTGCTTTTGGACGGTTCAATGTGGCTTGCCGCGGCGCAAGTCACGCTTTATCTGGCGGTTGTCTTTGCCGTATTAAGTTTGTTACTATACAAGTCCATCTAAGGAAGTTTAAAATGGAAAATTGGGAAAAAAGGTCGGAGATACATATAGGAGAAAGTTGATTATTGAAGTAAAAATATGCATTTTTCATCGGAAAATTTAAACGGGGCGGAACAGCCGGATAATTCGGCGGAGAAAGCAATCATAGATTTCAGGCAGGAGATGCGGACGCTTAAAACGCAGGAAGAGCAAGCGGCTGTTTTGAAAGAAAAAGACGCTTCTGTGAACAGCGAGTGGCATTTTGAGAAAATAAATCCGGATGAGCTGACTTTGGAGGACAGGGACATGTGGGAGGCGGTTAAAAGCAATCTCTCGGGCGGTCCGGCAGATATCTTAAGAAGTATTTTTCAAGATTATTGCAGACGAGCGGAAGCGTCCGGCAATCAATCGCGCATGGCCTTCTCCGCGTTTGTGGCTAACAAACTTACTGTGATAATCGGAAGACAGCAATTACGCGAGTTATCCGGTGAAGATTGAAAGTCCCGTAAAAAGTAAAAAGTGGAGAGGTGCCAGAGCGGTCTAATGGGCCACCCTGGAAAGGTGGTATATCCGAAAGGGTATCGCGAGTTCGAATCTCGTCCTCTCCGCAATTCAGGATTTCGCAAGTGGAAAGATGATGCCTCATGGCGCGAAACGCGCCGCTCGGCTAGGATTTGAAAGGGCTTTTTGGGCAAAAAAGA
>JBBUCR010000226.1:0-1643 GCA_038057695.1 Patescibacteria group bacterium
GCTCCGCGGCACATTCAAGCGCCTCGGCTTCTTTCGGTGCTTTGGAGTGGAGCTGAACTATCGGGTACTGCCGGTATACCCACGCCACTTTTCCCGACTTGCCGTATTCACCCATAAGTTGCTGCATGACGGAATGAAAGCGTTTGCAAAACTGACATTCGGTGTCGGAAAATTCCACGAACATAATATCCGCGTCGGGATTACCTCGGATGTGGTCGCGCGCCGCGTCAACGGGCCGTAGCGTAATAGCCCCGAGCGCGGGCGAAGGCTGTACCGCCACCGGCTTATCCGGCTCTGAATCCGTCTTTCCGCTCCCGCGAAGAAATATCGCGCCGGCGATGAGAATACCGGCGATAACAATGGCCATCGGCAGATTCAGCGGGTTTTTCGTGTTTGTCGGTTCCATATTGTTTCTGCTTTTCAAATTGTATTTGTTATCCTAGCCCAAAACACAAACTAATCAAAGCACAAAGACCAAACAAAACACAAATCATCAAAAACACAAACAATTATCTTTCAGGTTTTGCGAAGTTTGTTTGGATTTTTGTGGTCTGTGCTTTGTGTTTTCCGTTTTTCTTAAAACGGCAGCGTGTGAGTGAGTACCGTCTCGTTTTTCACTTCCCATTTTGACGTATCAAGCGAAAGTTCGCGAATCATCTTGCCGTCGGGGTATTTCACCTTGCCGTGTTTTAAAGCGTGGTCATAAATGGCTTTGGTAATCCGCACATCATCAAGGCAGTATTCCACCACCTTTTGCTTTTCCCCCTGTCTCCACCAGACGTTCGCGAGCTTGCCGTCCGCGATTTTGTGGTCGCCAATAGTAGCGGAAGCAACGTGGTCCAGCTTAATCCGCCGCCCAAGCACTTTCTGAATTTCTTTCATCAGGTCAAGACTCTTTATTTTCGTCAGGTCACCCGAATAATATTTATTGAGGAGCGGGATATCAAAATGGTCGCTGTTGTAGCCGATGAGCATATCCGCTTTTTCCAAGATTGGCCAAAGTCTCGGCAAGTCTTCTTCAAAGTAGCTCGCGTACGTGTCGGTTTCCGAATCGTGAATACACACGCAGGCGATAGTGAGTGACGCGGGGTCGTTTGACCCCGTGTCGGTAAAAAAATTCGCGGTTTCTATGTCAAAGGTTATCTTGCGCATAAATACAATGCGAATACTGCAAATGAAGAATGCAAATACTGCAAATGAAGCTCGGTAATTCGCAGTCTTCGTGCATCAATGTGCGGCATTCGCATTATGAATAAATTGAGCGATTTTGTCTTCCGTCAGTGCGGTTTCCTTGCCAGTGGCGAGATTTTTCACCTTGATTTGCCCTGACGTCTTTTCCTGTTCACCGATGAGCGCGAAGAAAGGAATTTTGGCGCGGTCGGCGTTTTTGATTTTGGTGGCGACTTTCCCTTCGCTGTAATCCACGACGACGCGCGCGCCGTTATGCCGCAGGAGTTGTGCGAGGTCGTTCACATACTCCGTGTATTCTTTGCCTGTCGCGGATAGATACAGGTCGGCCGGAGGCGGAAACGTCTTGGGAAGCAAGTCATACGTTTGGAGAACATCGCGCATGGTGCCGTCTCCCCTGGCGAAGCCGCCCGTCGGGAGCGGTTCCCCGCCGAAAAGTTCAAGCAGGTTGTCGT